>NZ_WWIC01000203.1:0-98711 GCF_009872555.1 Streptomyces sp. SID5643 | reverse complement strand
CCCGGCCGTGGCAGCACCCGCCGCGCCGCGCCGCTTCCCCTTCCTGGAAGGGGCGTTCGAGCCGGTCACCGAGGAGCTGACGGCCTTCGACCTACCGGTCACCGGCCGCATTCCGCGCGCGCTGAACGGCCGCTACCTGCGCAACGGCCCCAATGTCCTGGGGCTGGAGGACCCGCGGGCCCACCACTGGATGCTCGGCGAGGGCATGGTGCACGGGGTGCGGCTGCGCGAGGGCCGGGCGGAGTGGTACCGCAACCGCTGGGTGAGGTCCTCGCAGGTGGCGAAGAAGCTCGGGGAGCCCTACCCGGGTCCGGTGCCGCCGGACGACTTCCCGTGCAACACCCATGTGATCCCCTACCGCGGGCGGATCCTCGCCCTCCAGGAGAGCGGGCCGCTGCCGTACGAGCTCGACGACGAGCTGAACACCGTCGCGCCGTACGACTTCCGGGGCAGCCTGAAGGGCCCGCTCACCGCTCACACCAAGTTCGACGTGCACGCCGAGGAACTGCACGCGATCGCCTACTACCCGACCTGGGACCACGTCCGGCACCTGGTGTTCGGCCCGACGGGCCGGGTCGTGCGCACCACGCGGATCCCGGTGGCGGACGCGCCGATGATCCACGACTTCGCCCTCACCGAGAACCACGTGGTGATCCTCGACATGCCGGTCACCTTCGACCCGGCGGGCGCCGGGCGCGGCGACATCGTCCCGTACGTCTGGAACGACCGGCATCCGGCACGGGTCGGTGTGCTGCCCCGCAAGGGCGGCGCCGTCCGCTGGTTCGAGGTCGACCCGGTCTACTACTCGCACACCCTCAACGCGTACGAGGAGGGGCCGCGCATCGTCGTCGACATGACGAACTTCGACGCGCCGTTCCTCGTCGCCGGCAACGGCTCGGGCGGCCCCTACGGAGCGGGCACTCCCCGCCTCGACCGCTGGACGGTCGACCTGCGGCAGGGGCGGGTGCGGACCAGGACCCTCGACGACCGCCCGCAGGAGTTCCCCCGGGTCAACGAGGCTCTGGTGTCCCGCCGGCACCGGTACGGCTACTCGGCCGCGGCCGCGGAGATGTCGCTCGCCTACCAGGCGGTCGACGGCACGCCACCGCCCGACGGGGCCTTCGCCGACGCGCTCATCAAGCACGACCTGCTGCGCGGCACGTCCGAGGTCCACCGGCTGCCCGGGGGCGCGGCGGCGAGCGAGGCCGTCTTCGTGCCGTCCGACCCGTGCGACGGGCAGGCCGCGGAGGACGACGGGTACGCGGTCGCGTACGTGCACAACCCCGACCGCGGGGCGTCCGACCTGGTGATCCTCGCGGCCCAGGACTTCACCGGGGAGCCGGTGGCCCGGATCCACCTGCCGGGGCGGGTACCGCTGGGCTTCCACGGGAGCTGGATTCCCGACGCGTGATCCCCGGCCATGCGCGATGGTGGACGTATGCACGCGAAGGACATCCTCATCGACGGCTTCAGCCGTATCCGCGAAGAAGTCCACGCCACCGTCGAGGGGCTCGGGCCGGACGAGCTGACCGCCCGTCCCTCCCCCGACACCAACTCGATCGCCTGGCTGGTCTGGCACCTCACCCGGGTCCAGGACGACCACATGGCCGACGCCTTCGGCCTGGAACAGGTGTGGCTGTCCCAGGACTGGGAGAAGCGCTTCGGTCTCGACCTGCCCCGCCGCGACACGGGCTACGGCCACAGTCCCGCCAAGGTCGCACGGGTCCGGGTCGCCTCGGGCGAGCTGCTGACCGGCTACTACGACGCCGTGCACGACCAGAGCCTGGATGCCCTGCGGGGCCTCGCCGCCAAGGACCTGGAGCGGGTCGTCGACGAGCGCTGGGACCCGCCGGTCACCCTGGGCGTCCGGCTGGTCAGCGTCCTGTCCGACGATCTCCAGCACGTCGGACAGGCCGCCTACCTGCGCGGGCTGCTTCAGAGCGCGGCGGCGTAACCGGGCAGCACCACGTCCCGGATGAGCGCGTTCCGCTCGTCGAAGGGGATGAACGCGCTCTTCAGGGCGTTCACGGTGACCGTGCGCAGATCCTCGACGGTCCAGCCCGCCTGCTCGACCAGCAGGGACATCTCGCGGGTCATCGTCGTGCCCGACACCAGCCGGTTGTCGGTGTTGAGGGTGACGCGGAAGCCGAGGTCCTTGAGCGCGGTGATCGGGTGCCCGGCGATGGAGGTGGCGGCGCCCGTCTGGAGGTTGGACGTCGGGCACATCTCCAGGGCGATGCGCCGGTCGCGCACCCAGCCCGCGAGCCGGCCGAGCTTGCCCACCGCGAGGTCCGGGATGTCGTCGGTGATCCGCACGCCGTGCCCGATGCGCTGGGCGCCGCACACCTGGAGGGCCTGGTGGATGCTGGGCAGGCCGTGCGCCTCGCCGGCGTGGATGGTGAACGGCACGTTCTCGCGGCGCAGGTGCTCGAAGGCCGCGAGGTGGTCGGCGGGCGGGAAGCCGTCCTCGGCGCCGGCGATGTCGAAGCCGACGACTCCGGCGTCGCGGAAGGCCACGGCCAGATCGGCGGCCTCGCGCACCCGGTCGAACATCCGCATGCCGCAGAGCAGGGTGCCGACCCGCACCGGCGTGCCCGCGGCGGCCGCCTTGGCCATGCCCGCCGCCAGGCCCTCCTGGACGGTCTCGACGACCTCGGCCATGGTCAGCCCGCCGTTGGTGTTCAGCTCCGGGGCATAGCGCACCTCGCCGTATACGACACCGTCGGCGGCCAGGTCCAGAACGTACTCCTCGGCCGTGCGCAGCAGGCCCTCGCGGGTCTGCATCACGGCGAGGGTGTGCTCGAAGGTGGCTATGTAGCGCACCAGGTCGCCGGAGTTGGCGGCCTCGTAGTACCAGGCGGCGAGCTCGTCCGGGTCGGTGGTGGGCAGGGTGTGGCCGACCGCGTCGGCCAGCTCCACCACGGTGGCGGGGCGCAGGCCACCGTCGAGGTGGTCGTGCAGCACGGCCTTGGGGAGGCGGCGGATCAGGTCGGCGTCTACGCGCGTAGCAGTCATGGCGGGTCTTTCCTCGGGCGGGTGGTTCGAAGCGGTGGGACGGGGTCAGCCGGCGGGCTGGAGCAGGTCCCAGCGGTTGCCGTACAGGTCCTGGAAGACGGCGACGGTCCCGTACGGCTCGTGCCGCGGCTCTTCCAGGAAGAGCACGCCCGCGGCGGCCATCCGGGCGTGGTCGCGGGCGAAGTCGTCGGTGTGCAGGAAGAACCCGACCCGTCCGCCGGTCTGGTCCCCGACCCGGGCGGCCTGGGCGCCCCCCTTGGCGCGGGCCAGCAGCAGGCCGGTGCCGGCCCCCCGGGCGCCGGGTTCGACGACGACCCAGCGTGATCCGTCGGGCCGGGGCGCGTCCTCGACGAGCCGGAATCCGAGGGCGCCGGTGTAGAAGCGGATCGCCTCGTCGTAGTCGTCGACGACGAGGGTGACCAGGGCGATGCGTCTCATCGGGAGCCTCTCGGAGCGGGCGGTTGACCGGAGAGGTTATACGTAAAACCCGGGGGATGCCAATCATCCGCGCGAGGGTCCGTACGGTCAGGTCCATCCACGGCGTGCCAGTGCGGTACGTGAACGCGATCGAGTCGATCACCTGCCGGTGATCAGGCCACCGCCCACCCCGCTTCGGCGTCCGATCCGGCAACAGCGGCTCGATGCGGGACCACTGGGCGTCAGTCAACGACACACCAGGCCAACTATCGGACGTTCCGAAGGAAACGGCCTGGCGGCACCGTCCACCAGGCATACCGCGACGGGATGGAGAACCGGCTCAGCGCGCTCGGCCTGGTCCTCCGGTCGACGCAGGCGCGTGCGCGTGCACGACATCGTGGGCCACCTGGCGCAGGCCTGCGACCACAGGCAGGTCGCGGCGTGCGGGTGACCAGGCCAGCACCGCGGTGACCGGAGGAAGGTCGGACACGTCCGCGTAGCTCACGCCGGGCCGTGGGTAGAGCCGGCGGAACGCCGCCGGGACGAAGGCGATGGCCTGCCCCCGGGCCACGGTGTGCAACATCGCCTCGATGTCATCGACGACCGGTCCGGGCCGCACCCCTGTGCCGTCCGGGCGGGGGTTCACAGCCCAGCCGTCCCACCACACGCGCGGCACGCCCGCAGGGACGTCCGCCACGGGATGCCGAGCCAGCCGCGCGAGCCGGAGCGGGGAACGGCGCGACGAGCGGGCGAGCGGGTCGTCGGCGGACAGACACACCACTCGCCGTTCGGTCGACAGCGCCAGACCCTGGAGTCCGGTCGGCAGCGGCGGCCACAGAAACGCCGCGTCCACCTCTCCGCAGATGACGGAGCGGAACTGCGCGGCGAAACCGAGACTGCGTACCGTGACCGTGATGTCGGGATGCCGGCCACGTAATTCCGTGAGAACGGCATGGGCGTACGGCATCGACGCCTCGGCGCCGATGGCCCCGAGCACCAACTGGCCGCCGACTCTGCGGCGGTGCGACGCCGCGGCGTGCCGCACCTGCGCCATCGCCTCCACCGCGGCCCGGCAGCGGGGCAGGAGGTCCCGGCCGGCCGGGGTCAAGGACACGGTACGGCTGTCCCGCTCGAACAGGGCGACACCGAGGTGCTGCTCCAGCGTACGGACCTGCCGGCTCAGTGCCGACTGCGTGATGTACAGCCGGGCGGCGGCCCGGCCGAAATGCAACTCGTCAGCGACCGTCAGGAACAGCCGCAGCAGATGCGTGGTGGGGTCACGGTGTGAAGCCGCCGGGGCCCCGATGCGGGTGGCGACGGCGCCCTCGGCGCTCCGACCGGCACTCATGCACAACACCTCATCGTTCTGGCACTCCTTGGCACAGTCGTTCCGCTACCGCGCGGCCGTCGGCGACCGCAGTATCGGGACGTCACTTCGACCGCATGCGAGACCCCGCGCCCTGTAGTCCTTGGGGTCTCGCGCTCATCCAACGGGGAGGAAGACCGATGAACCGTCGAGGCATCAAGAGGGCACTGACCGCTGCCACCGTGACGGCGCTGGCCACCGTGGGACTCGGCATGGCCACCACTCCCGCCGGCGCGGCGTCCGCGAACAACAACGGCGCCACCGTCGGCGGAGTACGAGGCGTCCCGGCCACCGGGAATCCGAGTGACTGCCCGCGGGGCAACCTGTGCCTGTACACGGGCAGGGACTACAGCGGAACGATGTTCCCGCTGTACAACTGCGGCACCTACAACCTCTACAACTGGAACGGCTTTGGGTCCGTCGCCAACAACCAGACCGGAGGGGCCGTCGGCACCCTCTACAACCAGAACTGGACCGTGAACCTCTCCATCTCCCCGGGTACGGCCACCCCGTCGTGGGACTACGCCCCCATCTGGTACGCCCGCCCCTGCTGACCCCGTCCTGCACGAGGTTCGACTCCAGGCGCAGTCGGCGGCCGCGGTCCCGAAGTCGCGAGCTTCGGGACCGCGGTGTGTGCGCCCGGGACCCCCGCCGCCCTGAGGCCTCGCCCCGGCGGCTGGTACCGCCGGTGAACCGGCACCGTGCGACCGCCCCGGCGCGGCGCGCATGCGACTCATGACGTGTCCCCGTGTTCCCCGTGTTCCCCGTCACTCCATTGCCCGCCGCAGAGTACGCGGGCGTGCGAGGCACATGGTCCTGACGGATGTCAGGATCCCGGTGGCCAGCCAGTCGGTGCCCGCTCCACCTGCTGCCTTCGCGCACTGCTGATGTCCTCGCCCGCCGCTCGTCGCTGAAGGTCGGCAGTCGCGGCCGCGGCGGTCCTGGATCTGCGCGCATACCCGCGGACCTGCTTGCGAACCCGACCCGACGGCCGTCCACGACATGGCCGGCGGCGCCGGCTACCGCCTGGCCGCCGAGGGAAACCGGCTCTCGGTCACCAAGACGACGAACGAACCGTGGTCAGGCGCACACCTCTTCACCGCCGGGACGGTCGGGGTCGGCGGACCACCGCTTCACGTACCAGGCCACCGCGTCGTCCATGACCAGCATGAGAAAGATGCCGATCATCAGCGCCCACTGGGGCAGTCCGGCGAAGGGGGCGATGGTGACGACGATCACCGTGAGAACGGCCATCAGCAGCCACCGCAGCCCGTGCTGCCACCACCGGTGAGCCGCCAGCCACCGAGCCCACCGCCGTGCCCTGTCCGACCGTGCACTGTCCGACCGTGCCATTCCGGTCTCCCCCCTTGAGCACCTCGCAGGGTTCGACTCGCGCCGGGGCGTGACGGTTGCCCCCCCTTCGCGAACCACCACATCGATGGACGCGGTGGTGCAGAGCGCGATGTCGACGGCCTCTGCCCGGCTCGTGTTCTCAGGGGACCCTCGACCGGCGTCCACGCTCAGGTCACCCAGCACGCCGCGGTCGCGAGATGGGGAACCGGATCGCCACGGGCGGCGAAGTACCGGTGAGAGCACAGGATTTCGAAGCGGTGAATCGATGAGGTGCTGCCCGGCCGGACCGACGTGGACGGCCGCGCCGGCGTCGGCATCCAGTACGTGGGTCCGCCCGGAACCCCCTGGGCGGACGGTGAACAGGTGCTGATCTTCGACGCGAAGACGTACCAGTACCTGGGCATGCGCGACCAGCGCAAGGGGAAGCACGCAGCCACGACCTACGAGCAGTGGTCGTACGTGGCGGCCCACGGTGTAGTGGACCGAGTGGGGCAACGCCCCTGAGCGACGCCCGCGTAAGAGGTCGTGGACCTGCTGGGTGGTGCCGTCCGCTTCCCGCTTCGCCCAGTCGTCATAGACGGTCTTGTAGCTACCTAGATCAGATGCCCTCAAATCAAGGACTGCCGTGACCATCGTGCGCAGCACACCGGGCCTCCCCGTGCCCATGCTCGGGAGCCCTGACATCTGTCAGGTCCCTCCTGCCTGCCTGTCTCCTACCCTTTCGCGCAGGACGCCCGGCACAGGGCGGAACAAGAAGGGCAGGACATGAAGATCCTCTGGAAACGCGCACTCGCCACCGGAGCAGCGGGCATCGCCCTCGCCGGCGGAGCCGGTCTTGTGACCGCCTCACCCGCGGCGGCCGCGGAGGGAAATGTGCTGCGGTGCAGCGCCTGGGTCGCGGACAATCGCGCCTACGGCGAGTGCTACAACCCCGGGACGCAGCTTCATGCGTTCTCCGTACACGCCATCTGCGGCTGGTCCCCCGACGCCTACTCGAACTGGGCATATGTGGCGCCGGGCGGGACCACCACTGTCAGTATCGGCTGCGGCCCGTTGAGCAGCGGCGTCGGCGGCGTGGCGATCGAGTACGGCGGCTGAGCGTCCCGGGACGCCCAGATCCGTCAGGAGCCCCCAAGGGTGTTGCAGAAGGCTTGATGGTGGCCGGTCTGGGTGATCGCTGACCTGTCGTCTCACCTTGCCATGGCGAGGTTGTGCATGGTGGCGACGGCGTGCTGGAGGCCGTCGCCCCGTTGGCGGCAGTCGCGCAGGATCCTCCAGTTCTTCATCCGGGCCCCGGGCGCCGCGCGCCGCTGCTCGCTATCGTCGGGCGCATGAAGATCACCGAGCCGCCCCGCACCCCCGAGCAGCGCAAGGCGGACCTGCTGGGGCGCCTGGAGCGCGAGATGGACATCTGGGTCGCGACGGCCGACACCGAAGGTGTGCCCTGTCTCGTGCCGCTGTGGTTCGTGTGGCACGAGGAGGCCGTGTGGCTGTGCACCCGGCTGACCAACCCCACCGGCCGCAATCTGCGGGACGGCGGGCGGACCCGGCTGGCCCTCGGGGACACCCGGGACGTCGTGCTGGTCGACGGTGAGGTCAGCACCTATCCGATGGGGGACGTGCCGCCCGCGGCGGTCGAGGCGTTCCGCGCGCAGACCGGCTGGGATCCGCGCGAGGATCACGCGTCCTACGCGTTCTTCCGGGTACGTCCGCGCGCTGTGCAGGCGTGGTGCGAGGTGCACGAGCTGCCGCGCAGGCATCTCATGCGGGAGGGCGTCTGGGCTGTGTAGGGGTGGGTCAACCGGCTTCCTGGCGCGGCCTGTTGAGCCGGGTCAGCTCCTCGTCGGTGAGACGGATCGCGGCCGCTGCGACGTTCTCGGCGAGATGGTCGGGGTTGCCGGTGCCGGGGATGGCGAGGACGTGGGGGCCCTGGTGCAGGGTCCAGGCGATGCGGATCTGGGCGGGGCTCGCGCCATGGGCCCGGGCAACGGCCCGGACGTCCTCGTCGTGGGCGGCGGTGGCGCCCCGCTCGGCGGCCTCGCCCGCGACGGCGTAGAACGGCACGAAGGCGATGCCCTGTTCGCCGCAGAGGCGCAGCAGTTCGTCGCTGTCGGGGTCGGGGCGGTCGAGGGCGTACCGGTTCTGGACGCAGACGACGGGGGCGATGGCCGCGGCCTCGGTGAGATGGCGAGGCGTGACGTTGGAGATGCCGAGGTGCCGGATCAGGCCCGCCTCGCGCAGTTCCGCGAGGGCGCCGAAGTGCTCGGCGATGGAGTCGTAAGTCGGCATCCGGCGCAGGTTGACCACGTCCAGGTGGTCGCGGCCGAGCTGGCGCAGGTTCTCCTCGACGTGGCCGCGCAGGTCTTCGGGCCGGGCGGAGGTGCCCCACTCCCCGTCGTAGGCACGGTACGGGCCCACCTTGGTGACGATGACCAGGTCGTCGGGGTAGGGCGCGAGTGCTCTGTTGATCAGTTCGTTGGCGGAGCGCAGCGAGGAGAAGTAGAAGGCGGCCGTGTCGATGTGGTTGACGCCGAGGTCGATCGCCCTGCGCAGGACGGCGATCGACCGGTCGCGGTCGCTCGGTGTCCCGTGATGGAAGGCGGCGCTGCCCGTCAGCCGCATCGCGCCGAAGCCGAGGCGATGGACGGGCAGGTCGCCGAGTTTCCAGGTGCCCGCGGCGTCCGCGGTGATCGTCTGTGAGCTCATCGGCGGAGTCTCACACACGGCACGCGGACCGGCGAAGCCGGTTCACGGATACGTGTACGCGTTGAGGGTGGTGACGGCGGAGGCCGGGTTGCCGCGGTCGTAGTGGTCCACGGCGAGGAAGTTGGGCTTCTTGCGGGCGGCCGGCTGGCAGAACCGCTGGGCGCGGTCGGCGAGTTTGGTGTTGTCCGTGCCGGCCGTACCGGTGAGCGGGACGTCGCGGAAGTGGTTCATGACGAACAGCGGGCGGAACCCGGGTTCCGTGCGGGTCAGCGGGATGTTGGTGTCGGCGCCGTACCAACGGCTGTAGCAGGACCAGTCGGAGGCGCCGAGGCCCGAGCCCATCGACCAGTAGTTCTCGACGGTCCACTCGCGCTGGTACATGACCCCGAAGCTGTCCCGTGTGAGGCCCGCGGCCTGGTCTGCGGCGCGGCTGTGGTCGGTGAAGATCAGCAGCCGGTCGTTCGAGGCGGCCAGTTCCGCCATCGTCGGCCAGCCGTTCTGCCGTACGCCGGTGAGGTCGGGCCGGTAGAGCACGTCCGACAGGCCGTTCACGCGGGCGAGTTCGGCGCGCAGGACGGCCGGATCGACGTAGTCCTCCAGGAAGACCGTGACGAACTGGTCGGGGCGGGCCTTGAGGAAGTCGACCATGCGCTGGAGGTCGACCCACAGGGCGACGGGCCTGCTGACGAGGGTGCAGCTGTTGTGGCAGAGGATCGCGCCGTCGGGTGTCTGGTGGATGTCCAGCATGAATCCGCGGACACCGTCGGCAAGTTGGCGTTCGATGCCGCGGGTCTGGTTGGGCACGAGGTTCACGAAGGGCGGGGCGAAGCCGCCGTCGACGCCGTTGGCGTAGGCGTTGTGGGTGGTGAGGAACGTGACCTGGTCCAGGGTGAGCCGGTCCTGCGGCGGCATGGGCCGGGTGGCGGGCGTGACCGGCGTGAGGTACCAGGCTGCGAGGTCGCCGGATCCACCGAGGGCGAGCCGGGCCGGGTAGGTGGCGCCGGGCGGCTTGGGTGCGACCGTGAGGTGGCGGGTGGTTCCCGGGGCCTTGAGCGTGTAGCGGTCGGCGCCGGCCGGGCCGACCTCCCACTCGGCGTCGACGCTCGCGCAGGCGACGGTCGCGGCCAGGTCGCCGCTGCGGCCGAGACAGCTGCCGGCCGCGTCGGTGCTCTCCAGGACGTACGAGGAGCCGCTCGGCTTCAGCTGCCACTGCTGACGGTCCTCGTTGCCGCGGGGTCTGTGCTGCTCGACCGCGCCGCCGTTGTCGGCCGCGTTCAGCCCGGTCGTGGCGCTCTGGACGTAGTACGCGCCCGGCGCCGGAACGGCGGCGGCAGCGGGCTGGGGGGCCACGACCGCGGCGGCCAGTGCCGCGGCCGTGGCGAGCAGGGCGTGGGGGGTGCGCGGGTGCATGAGGGAAGCCCTTCGGTCAATTGTCAGGTTCATGACATCTGGCATGAGACCACGCCACACGGTCCCGCGTCAGCAGTACAGGTTGCCTCCGGGGGACGTGCCGAGGATCTGGGTGAACCGCTGGTAGTTGTTCACGCGGCTCTGCACCTGTGCCGGGTTCTTGCCGTCGCACTCCAGGGAGCCGTTGATGCTGCGGATCGTCTGGCCGAACCCGGCGCCGTTCACCATGGCGTTGTGCGGGGTCATGGAACCGGGACCGGTCTGGGTGTTCCAGTACCACAGGGCGGTCTTCCAGGCGACGGCCGAGTCGTTCTGCACCAGCCAGGGGTTGTTCAGCAGGTCGATGCCGAGCGCGTCGCCCGCGGCCTTGTAGTTGAAGTTCCAGCTCAGCTGGATCGGGCCGCGACCGTAGTAGGCGGCCTGCCCGGCCGGACAGCCGTAGGGGCGCCCCCAGTCGCAGTAGTGCGGGTAGTTGGCGGAGTTCTGCTCCACCACGTGCACCAGACCGCCGGTCTCGTGGCTGACGTTGGCGAGGAAGGCGGCGGCCTCCTGCTTCTTCACCGTGTCGCTGCCGGTGTTGGCGAACCCGGGGTAGGCGCTCAGGGCCGCGGTGAGCCCGCTGTAGCTGTAGAACGAATTCCGGTTCGGGAACATCTGGTTGAACTGGGCCTCGCTCACCACGAAGCGCGCGTTGGGCGTGCCGGGGCCGTTGTCGCAGGCGTACGGCTCCCAGTACCAGGTGCTGATGACCGGGTCGTAGCCCGGGTTGGCGTGCTCGGCGATGTACGCCTTGCCGTCGGTGTAGCGGACGATGTCACCGGCGTTGTACGGCTTCCCGGCCGTCCAGTTCGGGTAGCTGGAGCAGGCGGCGGCCGAGGCGTTCGAGGCGGGCAGGAGCACCGGCGCGGTGCCGGCGAGGGCGAGGGTGGCCAGGACTGCGGAGATGCGGCGTCTCGACACGGTTCAACTCCTTCGCGGAGCACGGCCGCACCCCGACGCGGGCAGGGCGAAGCAGGCCCTTGCCCGCACGCGCCGGGTGGACCGGTCACGGTGTGAGGGCGGCCGTGGTGGGGGGCTGTGGAGCCATACTCAACCGCGTTGGTCTGTACCAGTCAAGGGTGTAGACCAGTCAGGTAATAGACCAGTGGGCGTCCGTGCTGGTTGACGCCTCGTCATTCCCCGTCGGGCGAGGGCGATCGGCGACCCTCCCGCGCGCTCCGGCGTCCGCCCGGCGTGCGGCGTGCGGCGTCGCGCTCACACGTGCGCCGGGTCCTCCAGCGACGCCGTCAGCCGGCCCAGCAGGGACCGCAGCAGGTCCTCGTCGCCGCCGCCGAGCCGGGGCCGGTCCGCACGGACCGCCCGGTCGAGGCGCTGCCAGTGCTCCTGGCCGCGCGGAGTGAGGTGGGCGAGGATGCGGCGGCGGTCGAACGGGTCGACCCTGCGGTGCACGAGGTTCTGGTCGACCAGATGGTCGACCAGCTTGGTCAGCGTCGGAGGCGGCAGGAAGGCGGCCTCCGCCAGCCCCGTCATGTGGTGCCCTTCGCCGTCCGACAGCGCGGCGAGCACCCGCCAGGCGTCCAGCGAGCAGCCCTCCGCCTCCAGCACGCCCTGCAATCGGCGCGCCGCGAGCCGTTCGGCCCGCGTCAGCAACTGCACGAGGTCGTCGGGCCGGCGCGGGGTGGGGCTGGGCATCCCTGCTCTCCTAGGTGCCGAGGGGTGTCCATCGTAGGAGACGCACTGGAGTTCGTCCCGGGGAGCCGGAATCATGACGCCATGTTCCGGCACGAGCTCCCCGCGCCCGAGTGGTTCACGGCCGACGACTCCGTGCTCGGCGTGGCCCTCGTCTTCCCCCTCCAGGGGCCGGCCGGGATCTTCGGGCCCGCCTGCGAGCTGTGCGCCCGGCTGGCCGCCGAGGAGGTCAACCGGGACGGCGGCGTGCTCGGCAGGGAGCTGCGGCTGGTGCCGGTAGACGGCTCGGGCGCGCCGCACGAGATCGCCGACGAGGTCGGGGCGCTGGTGGACCTGGGTGCCGTGCAGGGCGTCACCGGCTGGCACATCTCCTCCGTACGGCAGGCGCTGGCACCGCGGATCGCCCACCGCGTCCCGTACGTGTACACCGCGCTGTACGAGGGCGGCGAGGACACGGCGGGGGTGTTCCTGACGAGCGAGACCCCGCACGATCAGCTCCGGCCGGCGATGGAGCTGCTGGCGCGCGAGCGCGGGGTGCGGCGCTGGTTCGTCGTGGGCAACGACTACGTGTGGCCGCGCCGCACGGCCCGTTCGGCCCGCGGGTACGCCCGGGGCTGCGGCGGACGCGTCGCCGGCGAGGCCTATCTCCCGCTCGGCACCCACGACTTCGCGCCGGTGCTGCGCCGCGTCGAACGCTCCGGCGCCGACGCGGTGCTGATGCTGCTCGTCGGCAGTGACGCGGTGCGCTTCAACCGGGAGTTCGCCGCGTACGGCCTGGACGCGCGCTGCCTGCGGCTGAGCACCCTGATGGACGAGAACATGCTGGTGGCGAGCGGCCCCACGGCGACCGAGGATCTCTACAGCACGGCTGGGTTCTTCGCCTCGCTGGCCAATCGCGACACCCTCGACTTCCACGGGCGGTACGCCGCCCGCTACGGCGTCGAGGCGCCCGCCCTCGGCAGCCTCGGCGAGTCCTGCTACGAGGGCGTGCTGTTGCTGGCCGCACTGCTGAAGCGGGCCGGGGCCCTGGACGTCTCGGCGATCGGCGCGGCGGCCGGCGCGGGGGCGGTGTCGTACGAGGGCCCGCGCGGGCTGATCCGCCTCCGGGACGCCCATGTGCGCCAGCGGATCTACCTGGCACGGGCCGACGGGCTGGACTTCGACGTCCTCACGGAGCTGGATGCGCGTCCCCAGGGCGACAGGGCCTAGGTGTGCTGACCGGAGAGGTTGGTGACGCGGCCGGCTGTGTCCGGCCACTGCTTCCGGTGCGGGGTCGGTGGTAGTTGTACCGGTCCAGCCAGTCGGGAAATGCCGAGACCGGTGTTGCCGGCTTCGACCTTGTCTCGGCTTCGACGGACGTGTGCCACTCCCCCGCCGGGTATTTCAATAGGGGACAAGATATCGGCGGATCCCCTGCTTGACGCTCTGCCGGCGGGGCGGGGCCGGACAGCGTTCCGTGCTGCAAGATTGCAGGTCGGAGCGTAATCTGAAAGCAGACCGCACTTGCGGAAGTGCATATTTCCTTCACCTTTCGCAAAATCACCTCGTTCCGGCTTCAACTTCTCGGCGCGGTCGGCCGCATGCCTCGGCAGGAGGCACGGTAAAGAGATGTTGACGCCCATCAGGAAGCGGGCATCTCATGGTTTCGTACGCATCCCCGGAACAGGTCGACATCGACGTCCGGGACGAACTCCTGGAACCCGATGGCGAATCTGGCGGAGAGCAGCAGATCGTCGATTACACCACCTTCTTCTTTCCCGCGCACGGCGTCTTCGCGAGGCGGCTCATCTGCGGGCCCACTCTCAAGTCCTACAGCCGTGCGGTCGTGTCGCTCTGCGAAGTGGACGGGAACAATGTCCCCTTCCGGGGGCTGGCCACGATGAGCGTCGCCAACGTCGTTCCCCACGACGATGGAATCCTGGAAATAGTGGGATCCATCCAGTGGAACTCAGACATCAAGGTGCGGGCCAGCGTGCTCTGGCAGTGACCGAGATGTGAGTGCGTAACCCCCGGAGAGAACTAGTGCCCGACGAGAACGGCGCAAATGAACAGCGAACTCAGGAAGGCCGCCTGCTGGACCGGCACCCCGGGCTGCGTGATTCCGTCGCGTCGCTGCCGGAATTCATCGCCTGGAATGACAGCTTCCCCCTCGTCGAGGTGGACGCGGAGTCGTTCCGGGTGGCCCGGGGCGACCAGCTTATGGACCGCGACCAAATGATGGTGGAGTGGATAAGGCTTTTCCGGCCGCAACTGTTCGAAGAAGGTGCAGAACATGACAGATAGCTCCGACGTACGGCGGCCCGAGATCGTGATCGACGGCCAGGTGTTCTACCGGGTAGAGGGTGACCTGCTGCTCGACGCCGACGAACTCGATGTCTACATCGAGGCGCAGAAGGCACTGCGGGCACAGCGCGAGGCCGCCCGGCTGCTGGCACAGACAGGGGTCGGCACCATCGGCAGCGGTATCAGTCCACTCGGGCAGCCGAGCAGCGGTCTGCTCGGCATCATGCAGGACGGCAGGATCGTCCGCTGGGAACCGGGCACGGTCCTGAAGTACTGCGTCCTGCGCAAGACCTTCCCGAAGCGGGAGTGGTACGAGTCGGTCGTCGAGAACATGCGACGCGCCACCGACGACTGGTCGGCGACCTGCGGTGTGCAGTTCGAGCACGTCGAAACCGCCGACGACAGTGATGCGCTGCGGCCGCCCGAAGTCGTCTTCCCGGTCCGGCATCTCGACTCCGGGGGCCAGTTCATCGCTGCGGCGTTCTTTCCCAATGACCCGGAGAACCGCAGGCGGGTCTTCATCGACCCGTCGTACCAGACCACCAGTTTCGACCGCGTAGGCGTCCTACGGCACGAGTTGGGCCATGCCATCGGCTTCCGACACGAACACATCCGCTCGGGCGCGCCCGCCGTATGCCCCGACGAATCCACCGAGGGAACGGTGGACCTGACGCAGTACGACCCGCAATCGGTCATGCACTACTTCTGCGGTGGGCTGGGATCGCGGGAACTCGCCATCTCCGAGATCGACCGGGTGGGTGCCCAGAAGGTCTACGGGCCTCCGCTGACCGGTTTCAACCTCCTCGCCGCCTGACGGACTCGACCGCGGCGCCCCATGGCGCCGCGGTCAGCGCCGGCCACGGGCCGGGACACCCCGCATCAACGGTCGGGCGGGTCAGCGAAGTCCGGCGAACAGGTCGTTCTCGGGTGTGGCCGCGCCGGTGGTGTCCTGGACGCGCACGAAGGTCTCCATGCCCATCAGTTCGCCGAACCTCTCCTTGCCCATCCTGAGGAAGAAGATGTTCTCGCCCTGACTGGCGTGCGCGGCCAGCGCGTCGAACTTCTGGCCGCTGAACGCGGTGGTGTCCACCCACGTGGTGATCTCATCGTCGGGGAGGCCGATCTCGGCCAGTGCGGCTGCCTCGGCAGGATCCGGCTCCGGCATGTCCTCACCGAACTCGCTCATGATCTCACCGAACCGCTGCATCATCGAGCGGGGCATCGTCGTCCAGTACACCTTCGGTGACAGCGTGGTCATCTCCAGCGCCGCCATCGTGATGCGGTGGGCCTGGATGTGGTCGGGGTGACCGTAGAAGCCGTTCTCGTCGTAGGTGACGACCACATCGGGCCGATAGTGCCGCATGAGTTCCGCGAGCCGGGCCGCACCTTCCTGCACGGGGGTCTGCCAGAAGGAACCCGGGGCGTCGTTGCCCGGCCAGCCGGCCATCCCGGAGTCGGCGTAGTCCAGCATCTCCAGATCACTGATCTTCAGCACGTCACAGCTCGCCTGGAGTTCCTGACGGCGCATCAAGGCGACAGCCGCCGGATCGTGCCCGGGGCCCCCAGGCTTGACACCCCCCGGCCCGTCACCGCAACCACCGTCGGTACATGTCACGAGAACCGTACGGATGCCTTCCGCCGCGTACCGCGCGAGGACACCGCCGGTTCCGGTGGCCTCGTCGTCGGGGTGCGCGTGCACAGCCATGAGCGTCAAAGGCCGGTCGGTCATGAAGCAGTCCTCCTGCAGACATATGTCGTGATCAAAAGGCTCGGCGAGCCACCACACACCTGAGGCCCGGCTCCCCGCTGGGTGGACGACCCCACGGTCTCCGTGCTTCCCCGCCCGCGCGGCGCCGGTCCCTCGGACCATGCAACCGCGCCGACCGGTCCGGCTGTTCCCCGCACGGCGGGAAAGGCCATATATGCAGCGTGGCGGAAGGCGGCACCCTCGGCATGAGCGTCAGGTTGCAGGCGGCCTCACCGCCCGGCCGCCTGGCCGCCACGCCGCCTGGCCGCCTGGCCGCCCGGCCGCTTGGCCACCTCGCCACCTCGCCGCCTGGCCGCCTGGCCGCCCGGCCGCTTGGCCACCTCGCCACCTCGCCGCCTGGCCGCCTGGCCGCCTGGCCGCAGCAGCGCCGGCCGGGGCCCGACGACGACACGCCCCCGGATCAGCGCCCCGCGCCGTTCGACCGCGAGAATCCCTCCCATGACCACCACACCCCATCCCCTCGTCACCCACGCCCAGCGACTGGCGGGTGATCTGCTGCTCCCGACGGCCGAGCGCGTCGACCAGGAGGGGGTGCCGGCGAGCCATGTCGAGGCGGTGAAGCGGGCGGGGCTCCTCGGTGTGGTCGCGCCGCAGGAGTACGGCGGGGCGGACGCGCCCGTGGGCGTTGCGCGGGAGACCGCGGAGATCCTGGCCGGGGCGTGCTGCTCCACCTGGTTCGTGCAGACACAGCACCACACACCAGTGAAGCTGCTCGCCACGTACGACTCGCCCGTCCGGGAGAAGCTGCTGCGCCCGCTGGCGACCGGTGAGCTGATGGCGGGCATCGCGTTCGCCCATGTCCGCGCCTTCCCCCGGGTGCCCGTGCGGGCTGTTCCCGAGGAGGGCGGCTGGCGGTTCGAGGGCCGGGTGCCCTGGTACACGGGCTGGGGACTGAACGACGTGATGCTGCTGGCCGGGGTGACGGACACGGCCGAGGTGGTGTTCGTGTTCGCCGGGGCGCGCGAGCAGCCGGGCCTGACGGCGTCGGCGCCGATGCGGCTCGCGGCTCTCACCGCCGCCCGTACGGTGTCCCTGGAGCTGGACGGCCTGCGGGTGCCGGAGGAGGCCGTCGTACTGCGCACGTCGCAGCAGGAGTTCGCTCAGGTCGACCTGCCCCGGGCCGCCAACGCCAGTCCGGCCGTGTTCGGCGTCGCGTACGCGGCGCTGGACCTGGTGGCGCGGACCCCAGACGGCGAGGAGACGGCCCGGTCACTGCGGGGCCGGCTCGACGAGGTCCGGCGGGAGGCCTACGCGCTGGCCGACCAGCCCGCCGCACCCGGCTGCGTACCGGAGCGGCTGGCCGTGAAGACCCGCGCGTACGACCTCCTTCGCGCGGCCACCACCGCGGCGATCGTGGCCGGGGGCGGGCGCGCCATGGACCTCGGCAGCCGGGCGCAGCGGCTGGCGCGCGAGGGGATGTTCCTGCTGGTGCAGGGCCAGACGGCCGAGGCACGCCGGACGCACCTGGGCGCGCTGGCGTCCGGCTAGTGTCCCGGTCCGGAGATCCTGGGAAGGTGCGGCACGGCCGGCGTGCGGTCCGTCCGGGGCGGGATCTTCCCGCAGAACTCCGCTTCCATGACGTCGATGGAGAGCGAGGAGTCCGACAGCCAGTCGCGCGCAGTGTGACCCGGTCACCGTCGTGGCCGTTGCCGCGCAGCAGGCCGGGCAGCCATCGCTCGACCGTGTCGTCCAGGTTCAGGGACAGGACGGTGGCCATGGGTTCTCTTTTCCAGGAGAAGGCGCCACTGCGCGAGCCTGCCTTCCGCCTCCAGCTGGAGCAGGACGGTCGCGACGAACGTCTTGGTGATGCCGGCTCCGCGGAAGTGGTCACCGGCCGATCGCTTGCGGCCGGTCGAGGTGTCGGCGTAGCCGGACCGGCCGAACCAACTCGCCTCGCTGTCATGGACCTTGGCGGCAGAACGCCTCGTAGACGGGGGTGCCGGCGACGACGCCGTCGGCCCGCGCGAACAGCTCGGTGACCTCGACGACCGCGGGGGGTCGGAAGTCGCCGCCGAGCAGGGCCTCGGCAGGGATCGTGCGGATGTCGAGCGGGATCACGTCATGGTCCTGGGCCGCCAGCCGCTGGTCGAGGTGGCGCAGCAGCCGGCTGGTGCGGGAGGAAGTGGAGGGGGTGCAGGAGACGGTCGTCCTCTCGGCACGACGGGAGCCGTCCGGCGGCGGATGAGGCGGTGAGAGGAAGCGGCGAGCCGGAGAATCAGGCTGCGGCGCGACAGGAAGCGCTGGAGACGCGTGCGAGGCCGACGTGGCGTCGCCGCGTGAGGTGCAGTCGCATCGTCATGCCATGGATCGCGGCAGCGGCGGACGACGCCCGTCAGGAGATCCGCGGCCCATCTCGTATGCCGGACCGCGGATTTCAAGGAGGACGGACTGAAAGGCCGTAAGGGACGGTGTATTCCGGTCCTCGTCCACCGTGCGCGACGGAGGAATGCGACCCTCGTCCACCGTGCGGGACGGAGGAATGCGACCCTCGTCCACCGTGCGGGACGGAGGAATTCAGTCCTCGTCCGCCGGGACGACCACGAGGAAGGCGTCCGACTCCAGGTCCATCACGACGGTGGCGGCCTCGCCCTCGGCGCGGCGGCGGGCCGCGTACTCCTCCGCGGGCCACGATCCGCGCGGAGACCCCGCCGGGAACCGCTCCAACACCTTCGCACTGATGGCCGCTGTCACGTCCGCTGCCCTCCCCTGTCCCGCGCCGCCCGCCGGGCGACGTCGATCGGTCGCTGTCGTACACATCCGGATGCCCCCGATCCGGCCGGACATGTACCGCCGGTAGATTCCCCGCCTCACTCCGACCTCTACACATAAGGGGGACATAAGAGCAGAATGATGCTTACGCGGCGTTTACCGCATATCCCTCCAGACGCGGGCGCCCTGCACCATGAAGGAGACGAGTCATGGCCAACGTCTCGCCCACCAGAGGTGACATCACCAGCCACCCTGATGCCTCGGAGATGCGGGACCGGTACGCCCGCGTGCTCGGTGGCCGCGATGTGGCGCTCGTGGACGGACCGGTGTTCCTGCTCGGTCTGTACTGCGCCGCCTCCCCGTGGATAGTCCACTACACGACGAGCCAGCCGGCACTCGTGACCCACAATCTGATCATGGGTATCGCGATCGGCCTGCTGGCGCTCGGCTTCACCCGTGCTCCGGAGCGCATGTACGGCCTGAGCTGGGCCATGTGTGCACTCGGGGCCTGGATGATCATCTCGCCGTGGATCGTGGGCGAAAGCCCGGACGCCGGTGTCGTGTGGAACAACATCATCATCGGTGCACTGGCCGTGGTCCTCGGGCTGGTGTGCGCCGGAACGGCGGCGAAGGCCTCAGCGAGGCCTTAGCGGCTGCCGGAAAGGAGCCGAAGGCCGGTCCGCCTCGCCGGACCGGCCCGCCCGCGTCCGCCCCTGGCCGCGCGGGGTTCAGGGGTGACTCGTCGGCCGCAGTGCGGCGAGCCCCTCGTGGCTCGACGCGTAGCGCGGCGTCCAGCCGAGTTCGCGCTCCGCCTTCGCGCAGGACATGCGCAGCCGGGACGACATCACGGTGTGCGCGTACGACATGGGCTTCAAGAGCCACAGCGGCACGTTCACCGGCTTCGGCAGCCCGAAGACCCGGGCCACCTCCTCGACGTGCGCGCGGAACCCCATGGGGGTGTCGTCCGCGATGTTGTACGCCTGCCCCGGCCGGCCACGCTCCACGGCGGCCACCACCGCCCGGGCGGCGTCCGTGAGCTCGACCCACGGCAGCACGCGGTCCCGGTCACCGGGCAGGGGCAGCCGCCGTCCGCGCAAGAGGGGCAGCAGTGTCTCGGTGCCGCCGGGGCCGTAGAACAGGCCGAAACGCAGCGCGACGCCCTCCAGGGCCTCCGCCTCGAGGGCGAGCCGCTCCTTGGTCCGCATGCCGGCGATGTGCCGCTCCAGCGGCGGTGTGGCGCCGCGGGGGCCGAAGGGGTCGTCCTCGGTGAGCGGGCGGTCGCCGTGGTCGCCGTAGCCGTAGCCGAAGGCCATGGACTCCACGACGAAGCGGCGGGCGCCGGTGACGCGGGCCGCCTCGACGAGGTGGGCCGTGCCCTCGGTACGCAGTGCGTCGGTGGCGTGCAGGTCGCGGTCCCGCATGGGGGGCTTGCGCAGGGCCGTCGCGGCGTGGACCACGGTGTCGAAATGGCGCCCGTCGACGGCGCGGAGCAGCACGTCGCGGTCCATGAGGTCGGCCCGGATGCCGTTCTCCCGGCTCCTGCCGAGGCCGGTGACCTGGTGGCCCGCATCCATCAGGGCGCGGGTGATGTGCCGGCCGAGGACGCCGCTCGCGCCGGCGAGGAGGATGCTCTGGCTCGTTCCGTTCGTCGTCATGCCCCTACGACGGACCGGGCGGCCCCGGACGTGACATCCTCCCCCGCCCGCCTTGTTCGGCTACGAGGTGTACTCGTACGGCGTCGTGGTCGTCAGCGGCACGAAACCGAGGCGTTCCAGGATCGGCCGGCTCTGACCGGAGGCGTCGACCTGGAGGTAACGGTAGCCACGGGCCGCGGCGGCGCGGGCGCGATGGGCCACCAGCGTGCGGTAGATGCCGCGGCCACGCCACTCCTGGACGGTGCCGCCGCCCCACAGCCCGGCGACGGGTGTGCCGGGTACGAGCTCCATGCGGGCCGCGCTCACCGGCTCGGCGCCGGCCATCGCCACGACGGCGACGACGGTGTCCGGGTCGGCCGCCAGCCGGGCGAGGAGCTGATGGCGCAGCCAGGAGCTGTCCGCGCCGAAGGCCTTCTCGTGGACGTCGGCCACGAGATCGACGCCCGCCGGGTCGGTGACCGGCTCGACGCGCACGCCCGCGGGTGCTTCGGCGCCGTGGGCCAGACCGGCGGCCTCCCCGATCATCAGCGTCTCCTCGGGTCCGGGCGCGAACCCGGCCGCGCACAGCCGCCGCCCGAGGTCGGCCGGACGGTCGTGCCCGTACAGCTTCCACTCGAAATCGAGGCCGAGGCCGGTGTAGTGGTCGATCTGCGCGGCGATCGCCGCGTCCGCCCCGGCCTCGTCGAGGGCGGACCAGACGATGCCGTTCCAGCCCTGCGGGGAGGCGACCTGGCGGACGACGCCGCCAGTCCGCTCGACCCGGGCGCCGGGGCCGTCCGGCCGCGCTTCCGCACGCAGGTCACGGTCGAACAGGGCGAGCAACTCGGCATGATCCATGGGCAGACTTCAGCAGCCGCCGGGCCGGACGGCAAACGGTTATCCGGCCGGCGGCACACTCCCGGCCTGCGGCCGCCGTTCCTTTCGCCCGGCACCCCGGCACCCTTAGGGTCCTGTTGATCGCACTCGTCACGGGAAAGGCCGGGCCCATGGTCGTGAAGGACACGGAACTGCCGCATCTGCGCCGCTGCGTGGAACTGGCGTCCGAGGCGCTGGAGGCCGGGGACGAGCCGTTCGGTTCGGTCCTGGTCGGCGGGGACGGCACCGTCCTCGGCGAGGATCGCAACCGGGTGGCCTCGGGCGACCACACCCGGCACCCCGAGTTCGAGCTGGCGCGCTGGTCGGCGGCGCACCTCACTCCCGGGGAGCGGGCGGCCGCCACGGTCTACACCTCCGGCGAGCACTGCCCGATGTGTGCGGCGGCGCACGCCTGGGTCGGGCTCGGGCGCATCGTCTACATCGCCTCGTCCGAGCAACTCACCACCTGGCTGGCCGAGTTGGGCGTTCCTCCGACGCCGGTCCGGCCACTCCCCGTACAGGAGGTCGCACCCGGTGTCACCGTGGACGGCCCCGTGCCCGAACTGACCCTCCAGGTGCGGGAGTTGCACATCAGGTTCCACCGCGGACGCCGCTGAGCCAGCCGGGGAGACGCGGGGTGCGCCCCGACGGGCGGCCGCCCGAGATGCAGGGCCGCTCGGGCGAACTTACGATCGATTCCAGTTGGACCAGGTGTAAGACCAGGCGTACGCCCCGGTCTCCCCGACGGGGGGAGGCACATGTCCTCGCTGCCGGCACGTCGGCTCATGGCCGTCTACGTCGCCCTGGTTGCGGTCGTCACCGTCGTGTACATGACCGTGCCGGTGATGGTTCCCGTGATGTGGGCCGTGATGGGGCTGGCCGGCGTCGCCGCCATGCTGATCGGCACACGCCTGCACCGGCCCGCCCACGCCTGGCCCTGGTGGATCCTGGCCGCGGGCCTGCTCGTCTTCATCGGGGGCGACACGTACTACTTCGTGATGGAGCAGTACCTGGGAACCTCCAACCCGTTCCCCTCCCCGGCCGACGCCTGCTACCTGGCCATGTACCCGCTCATCGCGATCGGTCTGTCGGGCCTGGTGCGCCACCGCTGGGCCGACCGCGACCTGCCGAGCCTGCTCGACGCGCTGATCGTCACCGCCGGCCTGGCGCTGCCGGTGTGGGTGTACCTGGTGCAGCCGCTGACCGTGCTGCACGGCCTGACCTGGCAGCAGCGGGCCATCAGCATCGCCTACCCCCTCGGCGACATCCTCGTGCTGGCCCTGCTGGTCAGGCTGCTCACCCCCAGCCCGGTCGACGGTTCGAATCGCGCCGTACGCCTGCTGGTCGTCGGGACGGCGACCCTGCTCGTGACGGACATCGCGTACGGGATCCTTCAGTTGAACGACGTCTGGCAGACCGGCAGCCTGCTGGATCTCGGCTGGGTCGTCTTCTACACCGCCTGGGGCCTGGCGGCACTGCAACCCTCCATGGTCGAGCTGACGGCTTCCGTGCCACAGCGGGAGTCCCTGCTGCCGCCGCCGCGCCGGCTGGTCATGCTGGCCGTGGCCACGCTCATCGCGCCGGGGATCCTGCTCTGGGAGGGGCTGAGCGGCCAGACCCGGGACGCCGCCGTGATCGCGGCCTTCTCGGGAGTGCTGTTCCTGCTGGTGATTCTCCGGCTGGCGGGGATGGTCGTGGCGCACCGTCACGCGGTGACGCGGGAGCTGGCCCTGCGCGGAGCCGCCGCGTCGCTGGTCTCCGCCTTCCGGCAGGAAGAGGTCGACCAGTCCTGTCACCGGGCGGTCGACCGGCTGATGGGCCCGGACATCCCGCATCGGACGCTGCTGCTCCCCACGGAGCGGGCGACGGACCTGGGCGCCCACGGCACCCGGCTGGTCAGCCCGGCCGCCCTTGATCCCGAGGTCGCCCTTGCGCTCGGCGGCCTGCCGTCGGTGCTGGTGTGCCCCATGACCCATCCCGACCGCCCCTCCGGCGCCGTGCCGGGCATCCTGCTGGTCGCCGCCCCCGAGCGGCAGCTCCACGAGACCTGGGGCTCCCTGGAGATCCTGGCCTCGCACGCGGGTCTGGCGATGGAGCGCGTCGCGCTGCGCAAGGAGGTCTTCCGGCGGGAGAACGAGGCGTACTTCCGCACCCTGGTCCGCAACGCCTCCGACGTGATCCTGATCCTGGAGGACAACGACACCATCCGGTACGCCAGCCCGTCCGCGCGGTCCGTCTTCGGCACCGACGAACTGATCGGCGTGTCCCTGGCGGAGCTGGTGGACCCCGGTGACCGGGAGCGGGCGGCCCGGGAGCTGGCCGCCGTACGGGAGCGGGGCTCCGGGGCGGGCCACGACCACTGGTGGGTGCGGCGCCGCGAAAGGCGCGTCGAGGTGGAGGTCCGCTTCAGCGACTTCCGGGACGAGCGGACCGTGTCCGGTCTCGTGGTGACCCTGCGGGACGTGACCGAGCAGCGACGGCTGGAGCAGGAGCTGACGCAGCGGGCCTTCCACGACTCGCTGACCGGTCTGCCCAACCGGACGCTGCTGCTGGAGCGGATCGAACGCGCCCTGCTGCGCGGCCGTCGCGAGTCGTCCCTGACCTGTCTGCTCTTCATCGACCTCGACGACTTCAAGCTCGTCAACGACACCATGGGGCACCGGGCGGGCGACCAGCTGCTGGTCGCGGTCGGCAACCGGTTGTCCCGGACGCTGCGGCGCACCGACACCGCGGCCCGGCTCGGCGGCGACGAGTTCGCGGTGCTGATGGAGGACGCCAAGCAGCCGCTGGACGCCGAGCTGCTCGCGGCCCAGGTGATCCAGACGCTGGGCAGGCCCTTCGACCTGGGCGACGAGTCGGTGACGGTGTCCGCCAGTGTGGGCGTGGCCACCGCGCGCGACAGCACGGACGCGGAGGAACTGCTGGGCCATGCCGACCTCGCGCTGTACGCGGCCAAGGCGGCGGGCAAGCGGCAGTGGCGCCGCTTCAAGCCGCTGCTGCGCAGCCGCATGGTCGAGCGGCACGATCTTCAGTCCCAGCTCGCCCGGGCGGTCGCCGACAAGGCGTTCGCGCTGCGCTACCAGCCGGTCGTGGACATCACGGCGGGCGAGGTCGTCGGGTTCGAGGCGCTGGTCCGCTGGCCGCACGAACACCGGCCGCCCGTCGCCCCGGAGCAGTTCATCAGCCTGGCGGAGGAGACCGGGCACATCGCCCCGCTGGGCTCGTGGGTGCTGGAGAACGCGGTCAGCGACATCATCGGGCTGCAACGGCTGCCGGGCCCCGGCCGTCCGCCGTACGTCAGCGTGAACGTCTCCGCCCGTCAGTTCCGCGACGCCGGGTTCATCGAGCAGGTCGGTCAGGCGCTGAGCACCCCTGGGCTCGAACCGGGATCGCTCCAGCTGGAGCTCACGGAGACGGTCCTGCTGCACCGCGACGACCGGCTCCAGACGGTGCTGAACACACTGAAGGAACTGGGGGTGCACATCGCGGTCGACGACTTCGGCACCGGTTTCTCCTCGCTGCGCTACCTGCGGGACTTCCCCATCGACGTGCTGAAGATCGACAAGTCGTTCATCGACGACATCGCGCAGGACGCCCAGCAGGTCGCCCTGGTCGAGGGCATCGTGCGGATCGCCGACACCCTGGGCCTGCAAGTCATCGCGGAGGGCATCGAGGACACCGCACAGCGGGATCTGCTGGCCGGCATGGGATGCCGGTTCGGGCAGGGATTCCTGTTCGCCCGGCCGCTGACGGTGGAGCAGAGCGCGCACGTCCTGCGGGAGCCGACCGCCCGCCCCTTCGCACCCCCGCAGACCCCCAAGCCCCGTGTCGACGCCGCCCGCGGACGCCGCGAAGCGCGCTGGGCGGACCTGGAGCACCTGCGGCGCACCAGCCCGATGAGCGACGCGGTCCTGGACGAGGTGCGCGGGAGGCACATCCGCAGCGGTGACCACTGGCTGATCGACTTCGCGTCGTGCAACTACCTGGGCTTCGACTGGGACCCGGAGGTCATGGGATCGGTCGATCCCGCGGTCCGCCGGTGGGGCACGCACCCCAGCTGGTCGCGGCTGCTGGGCAGTCCGCGGCTGTACCCCGACATCGAGGAGCGGCTGGCCGCGCTGCTGGGCGCGCCGGACACACTGCTGCTGCCCACGCTGACGCTGGTGCACTCCTCGGTGATCCCGGCCATCGCCGAGGACGGGCACGTCTTCGTGGAGGCGACCGCGCACCGCACGGTCTACGACGGCTGCGTCGTGGCCCGGGCGCAGGGCGCCACCCTGCACCGCTTCCACGCCGAGCGGCTCGACGAACTGCGTGCCCTGCTGGCCCGGGTCCCGCCGGGCACGCCTCGGCTGGTGTGTCTCGACGGAGTCAACAGCATGAGCGGCAACATCCCCGACCTGCCCGCCCTGGCGGCGGTGTGCCGCTCGGAGGGGGCGACGCTGTACGTCGACGACGCCCACGGCTTCGGCGTGATAGGCGAGCGCGGGCCGGGCGAAACGTGCCCGTACGGCATGCGCGGCAACTGCGTGGTGCGGCACACCGGGGAGTCGTACGACGGGATCGTGCTCGTGGGCGGGTTCTCCAAGGCGTACTCGTCCCTGCTGGCGTTCCTCGCCCTGCCGTCGGAGCTGAAGAACCGGCTGAAGACCGCGGCGGCGCCCTATCTGTACTCGGGGCCGTCACCGACGGCGTCACTGGCGACCGCGCTGGCCGGTCTGGACGTCAACGAGCGCCGGGGTGACGCGATCCGGGCGGACCTGTACCGCAAGACGGTCCGGGTCCTGGACCACCTGGAGGGCATGGGGGTGAGCACCCTCAACTCGGACCGGCTGCCGATCGTGGAGGTGCCGCTGGCCAACCCCGCGGACCTGGACGCGGTCGCCGCGTTCCTGTGGCGGGAGGGCGTCTACGTGACGCTGGCTGCCTACCCGCTGGTTCCCCGGGACCGGGTGGGGTTCCGCGTCCAGCTCACGGCCCTCAACTCGGAGGAGGACATCGACCATCTGAACGGGACCCTGACCCGGTTGTCCGAACGCTTCCCGCTGCGGTTGAAGGGCTGAGACGGCCATGACGACGCACAACGACGACGTCGACTGGGACCGCTGGCCGGTCTCCGACTACCTCGCGGAGAACTACCGCGAGGTGCACGCGTCGGACGCGGCGGTCATCGCGCACCACTCCGCGTTCTACCGGGGCCTCCCGCCCGGCCGGATCGACCGCTCGGTGGAGTTCGGTGCGGGACCCAATCTGTACCCGCTCATACTGGCGTCCGCCGCGTGCCGCAGGATCGACGCCGTGGAGGCCGGAGCGAGCAACATCGCCTACCTGGAGGATCAGATCTGCCACCGGCTCGACGCGAGCTGGCTGCCCTTCCACACCCTGTGCCGACGGCTGAACCCGGAGGTGCCCGCGACCCTCGCCGGGGCGCTGGCCCCGGTGAACATCGTCCACGCCGACGTGCGGACCCTGCCGCCGGGCGCGTACGGACTCGCCTCGATGCACTTCGTCGCCGAGAGCGTCACGGAGGACTTCGCGGAGTTCGCCGACTTCTGCCGCGCCTTCGTCCGCACGGTCCGGCCGGGCGGCCACCTGGTGGCCGCGTTCATGGAGAACATGCCGACGTACCGCATCGGTCCGGCCTCCCGCTGGCCCGGCTGCCCGGTGAACCCGGCGACCGTGACGGAGGTCTTCACACCCCTGACCCGGGACCTGGACGTGACCCACATCGACGTGGACCCGACGCTGCCCGACTACGGGGACTCGGGAATGGTGCTGCTCACGGGGGTGGCGAAGGCGGTGTAGCGCCGTTCCTCAGCCGTCCGATCCCGGGCGGAACCTGCGGCGCAGCACCACTCCCCCGGCGACCAGTGCCGCGCTCGCCGCGACGGCCTGGAGGGTGTGGTCCGTGCCCGTGTGCGCCAGGGCGCCGGTGGCGTGCGGGACGGTGTGCGGAGCGCTGTGCGGGGCCGGTTCGGGGGCCGGATTCGGCCGGGGCGGCGGGGTCCGCTCCGGGACGGGCTTCGGCGGGTGCTGGGGGCGTACCGGGCGCTGGTCACCGGGGGTGTTCCTGGACTCGTTGCCGGTCGACGGGTTGCCGACGCCGACCACGTTCACGGAGTTGCCCGTGACGTTGACCGGGAGGTCGACCGGCACCTGCACGCCGTTGCCGGAGATCACGCCCGGTGAATCCTGTGCGCCGGCCTCGGCGGCCGCGCCACCGGACGTGCCCTTCCGGCCCGCCGGCCCCTCGTCCTGGTTCGCGCAGCTGTTGCCGGCGGCGGGGTTCAGGAGTCCCACCACGTTCACGGTGTTCCCGCACACGTTCACCGGAACGTGTGCGGGCAGCTGGACGGTGTTGCCGGAGACCACCCCGGGCGAACCGGCCGTCGAGCCGTCCGCACCGGAACCGGCGTACGCGGGGACGGTCACGGCCATCGCGCCCGAGGCGGCGGCGACGGCGATCACTCCGTTTCGGGTAAGGCGTCTCATGGGCCCCTGCCTTCCAGACATCGTGTCGCGGGCACTCGCCCGCACCGGGCAGAACGCGGGGCGACCGGTCCGAGTTATGGCTTATCGGCCTTTCACTCCATCGAGCGGCCCGGTTGTCGAACTAGCGGTAAAGCCCTTCGTATACCGGCTCCGCCCGCCCGGAGGCGAGGCTTCCGGGGCCCGCTTATGGTGAGCGAGGGCGCCGGTCCCGGTCCGCTGCGGGACGCCCCGCGCCCTGGAGGCATCGATGCTGGCCAAGCTGTCCACGCGCCCCTCGATCCGGCGCTGTGCGGTCACCGGTACGGCCGGGCTCGCCCTGCTGGGCACGGCACTGCCGGTCGCCGACGGCCCGCCGCCCGGCCTCACGCGCTTCTACGGCCAGAAGGTCACCTGGTCGAAGTGCGCGGGCATGGACATGCCGAAGGATCTCCAGTGCGGCAAGGTCACCGTCCCGCTCGACTACGCCAAGCCCGGGCAGGGCACCCTGGACGTCGCCGTCGCTCGCTACCGGGCCACGGGCACCTCGCGGGGATCGGTCCTGCTGAACTTCGGCGGCCCCGGCGGGCCGGGAGTGGCCCAACTCGCCATGGGCGGCAAGGACTTCTTGGGCCTGACGAACGGCTACGACGTGGTCTCCTTCGACCCGCGCGGTGTCGGCCGCTCCTCGCCGGTCAGCTGCGGGAACGCCTCGGACAGCGCTCTGGACGCCACCGACGGCAACGCCGACGTGACCGATCCGGGGGCCGTACTCGAAGAGCTGCGCACGGCGGCGGCCGAGTGCACCGAGCACTCGGGCCCGGTTCTGCCCCACATCGGCACGGTCAACGCCGCCCGCGACCTGGACGTCATACGCGACGCGCTCGGGGACGACAAGCTCAACTACCTGGGCTTCTCCTACGGGAGCCGGCTCGGCGCGGTGTACGCGGCCCAGCATCCCGACAAGGTCGGCAGGATGGTGCTGGACGGTGTCGACACGCTGACCGAGCCCCTGTCCGACCAGGGTGTGGCGAGTGCCCGGGGGCAGCAGACCGCACTGGAGAACTTCCTGACCTGGTGCACCGAGGACATCGCCTGCCCGTTCGGACGGGATCCGCGAGAAGCCCGCAAGCACGTCGTACAGGTGGTCGAGTCGCTCGACAAGGATCCGCTGCCGAACGACTTCGGCGAGGTGTTCTCCGGCCAGGACTTCGCCGGCGCCCTCGGGCAGGGCCTCTACAGCAGGGAGCTGTGGCCCTCGTTGCAGCGGGCCGTCGCCCGGCTGCTGGAGGACGGCGACCCGAGCGGCCTGGAGGCGTTCCTGTCCGGGGGCTTCACCCTCCCGCCGCGGCGCGGCCCGCACGCCGGGCTCACCGACCCCGCCGACGTGCCGCTCGACAACCTGCCGGCGGCGCTGATGGCCGTCAACTGCGCGGACGATCCGGACCGCCCCGCCGCCGCCGAGGTCACCGAGGACCTCGGCCGGCTGCGTGCCCGCTACGAGCAGGCCTCACCGGTCTTCGGGCGCTACCGGCTCACCCAGGTGCTGATGTGCTACGGCCGCCCCAAGGGCACCGACTACATCCGCGAGGAGGTCAAGGACGTCGACACGCCGAGGATGCTGCTCGTCGGCACCCGGGGCGATCCGGCCACGCCGTACCGCTGGACGGTGGAGACGGCCAGGCGGCTCGGCCCGTCGGCCGTGGTGCTCGACAACCGCGGCGAAGGGCACACCGGCTACGGCTCGTCGAAGTGCGTGCACGGCAAGGTCGACGCCTTCCTGCTGTACGGAACCCTCCCGCCGGACGGCAGCTCCTGCGGCTCCGACCGCGACGACGAGTGAGATCGATTGCCCCAAATGCCCTAAAGGCGAATTCGCTCTATCGTTCTGTCATGGAGAGCGTTCTGAGTCCCGCGACCCTTGCCGAGCTGCGGCGCCCGCGCCCCTACCCCGCGGTCTCCGTGCTGACGCCGACCCATCGGCGCGATCCCTACAACGCCCAGGACCAGGTTCGGCTGCGCAATGCGGTGGCCGAGGCCAAGAGGCAGCTGGAGGCCGATCCGGCCGTCACCCGTGAGCGGCGCACCGAGGTGGCCGGGCACCTGGACCGGGCCATGACCGAGGTGGACCTGACACACGCCGAGGACGGCCTGGTGATCTTCGCCGCTCCGGGCGAACACCAGGTGTGGTCGGTGGCGAGGTCCGTACCCGAACGCGTGGTGCTCTCGGACACCTTCCTCACCCGCAACCTCGTCTCGGCCCAGACGGCCGGACGGCCCTTCTGGGTCCTGTCGCTCGCCGCGGACCGCGTCACCCTGTGGAACGGCGGCGTCGACCGGGTCGCCGAGGCCCGGGTCGGCGGCTTCCCGATGACCCGGCGCGTGGAGAACTTCGACCCGGAGCGGCAGCAGCGGATCGGAGACACGCCGAGCGCCTTCCGGGAGGAACGCACCCGCCAGTTCCTGCGCGAGGCGGGCACCGCGATGACCGCCGTACTGCGCGACCACCCGCGGCAGCTGTACGTCACGGGGGAGCCGGCCGCACTGTCCCTGCTGGACGAGGTCGTCGGCACCGCCCGCGGCGCGGTGCACGTCCCGCACGGCGGACTCGCCCACGGAACCCACGAGACCGTCTGGCAGGCCGTGCGCCCGGTGGTCGAGGCGGAAGCCCGCCGCAGCACGGACGCCGTGACCCGCGCCCTCGAAACGGCCCGCGGCCGACGGGAGTTCGCCGCCGGTGTCGACGAGCTGTGGCAGAGCGCCCGGGACGGCCGCGTCCGGCTGCTGGCCGTCGAGGAGAACTACCGTGTGACGGTCCGCGACGCCGGGGACCATCTGGTCCTCGCCGAGAGCGGCGACCTCGACTCCCGCGAGGACATCGTGGACGAGATCGTCGAACAGTGCCTGGAGACCGGGGCCGATGTCCGCTTCGTCCCGGACGGCACGCTCGGGGAGGCGGACGGCATGGCCGGGGTGCTGCGGTACTGACCGGGGTGGGCCGCGGCACCCACCACGACTCGAACACAGAACCATCGAACATTTTCATGCGCCTTGTGCGGGTGTTCGATGGGCCGTCAAATGCCCTGTGTAACCTACGACTTGAGCTTACGGCGAGGATGTTCCCCACCTACCCCGGAGTAGCTCCGCGAGACTGTGGCATATGCCAGAAGCACCACCGTATCGTGTGTCGCCGAATCCCTTACAGGCCGTCGCGGGCTGTGCAACAGTCGTAACGGTCCCTCCGTCCGCCTTGGTCGAACCGTCCCCGCATCGGAGTGCGTCATGCCGTCCCACCTCTCCGCGGACCGCCCAGCCGCCCAGCCGCCCGGACGCGGCTCGGTCGACGCGCTCATATCGCAGACGCGGCGGCTCAAGGGCGAAGTGGACGCGGTGCGCCGCGACTCCGAGGACGTGGGTTCGGACCACCCGCGCGAGCGCTGGCAGCGTGCCCTGTACGACCTGGCCCTGCACCAGCTCAACGACCTCGACGAGCACCTGGCCCAGCTGCGGGACGGGCCCCTGCCCACGGCGGCGGCCCCGGAAGCCCCCCGCCCCGCGCAGGGTTCCCTGCTCAGCCGGGTCGGCAGCGCCGAGTGGAACCTGCTGACGGACGAGGCCAGTTGGTCCGGCGAGCTCTACCGGATCCTGGGCCGCGATCCGGCCGCTCCCCCGCTCACCCTCGACGAACTGCCATCGCTGGTCGTGGACGAGGACCGGCCGAAGCTGACGGCGATGGTCACCGACTGCCTCGTCGACGCCCGGCCCATCGACGGCGAGTTCCGCATCGCCCGCCGGGCCGGCGACGTACGGACCGTGCACATGATGGGTGAACCCGTGCTCGACACCGACGGCAGCACCGCCTCGATGTGGGCCGTGCTGCGTGACGTCAGCGAACTGCGCCGCAGCCAGCGGGTGGTGAGCGAGACCCGTGACTCGCTGCACCACCGGCAGGACGCCGCGCAGAGCGAGCACCGGCTCGCGGTCGAGTTGCAGGAGACCGTACTGCCTCCGTGGCGCGGCTCCCTGCGGCTCCCGCACCGGGGCGCCAGGGCCCTCGACCTCGCGTCCCACCACCTGCCGGCGTCCTCCCGCACCCTCATCGGCGGCGACTGGTACGACGCCCTCGAACTGACCGACGGCGAAACGCTCATCGGCGTCGGGGACCTCACCGGCCAGGGAGTCGGCGTGACGTCGAACATGGCCATGCTGCTCGGTGCCGTTCGCGGCATGGCCATGGCCGGTGGGCAGCCGGGACAGGTGATGGCCTGGCTGAACCAGTTACTCGACGCCACCGTGCAACCCGCCCTGGGCAGTGCCCTCTGCTGCCGCTACCGGCCGGCCGACCGCACCCTGGTGTGGGCGCAGGCCGGACACCCCGCCCCGCTGCTGTTCCGCGACGGGACGGGGCGCGTCCTGGACGCACCGGACGGCGTCCTGCTCGGCGCCACCTCGGGCGCCGTCTACGGGCAGACCGAAGAGACGCTCCAGGTGGGCGACCTGTTGCTCCTGCACACCGACGGGCTGGTGCCGGGGCACACCGGATCGGCGGCGGCGAACCTCCTCCTCGGCCTGGCACCGCGCCTGGCCGGGAACCGCACCGCGCAGGACTGCGTGCGCACCGTGGTCCAGGAGTTCGGTGAGGGCGAGCGCGAGGACAACGCCTGTCTGCTCGTCGCCAAGGTCGTGTCGTAGGGAAACCAGAACCCGGACCGACCGGGGAACTCAGGCCTGCGCGCGGTTGCTTCCCCTGCCCTTCGTCTTCGGCAGGGCGAGCTTGATCTCCTCCCGCAGCTCCTGGATCTTCGGATAGCCCGAGTACTCGGCGGTGAGCCGGTACATCTGGCGCAGCCGGTCCCAGGTGCGGTGGGAGGAGTTGGAGCCCATCGACACCAGGGCCAGTCGCGCGTACCGGTCCGCCTGTTCGGGGTCGTCCGCGATGAAGCAGGCCGACGCCATCGACAGGTAGTCGAAGATCTTCGACCGTTGCCGGCCGTCGACCCGCAGGGCCAGGGCCTTCTCCGCGTAGTGCTGCGCATGGGCGGCGGCCCCCGGCTCGAACTCGGCGAGCGTGCGGTAGGCCAGGGCCTGCATGCCGTAGAGGTCCTCCTCCCTGAAGGTCTGCATCCAGTCCGGCGGCGGCACGTCGGCCTTGTCGGAGACGAACAGGTCCTCCGCCCGCCCGAGTGTGCGGCGCATCGCCTGGCCCTTGCCCATGGACGCCTGCGCCCAGGCCTCGATGGTGTAGAGCATCGCCCGGGTGCGCGGCAGCACATCGTCACCGGAGCCGGACGTGGCGAGCTTCATCAGGTCCAGAGCGTCGTCCGGCCGGCCCAGGTGCACCATCTGGCGGGCCGCGCGGGACAGGGCCTCGCCCGCGCGGGGGCGGTCCCCGCCCTCTCTGGCCGCGTGCGCGGCGATGACGAAGTACTTCTGGGCCGTGGGCTCCAGACCGACGTCGTGCGACATCCAGCCCGCGAGGACGGCGAGGTTGGCGGCTACGCCCCACAGGCGCCGCTGGAGATGGGGTGGGTGACGGTAGGCGAGCATGCCGCCCACCTCGTTGAGCTGGCCCACCACGGCCTTGCGCTGGAGCCCGCCGCCGCGGGCCGCGTCCCAGGCGCGGAACACCTCGACCGAGCGCTCCAGTTCCTCGATCTCCTGCGACCCGATGGGGGCGGCCTCGTAGCGGTCGAACCCAGCGGGGTCGGCGTGCAGGTGATGGTCGAGGTCGGGGGCGTCGGCAGCCAGGGAAGGGTCGGTGTGCAGCCAGTCGTACATGGCGCTGCTGAGTGCGGATCCCGCGGCGAGCGCGGCGCCCGCGCCCACCAAGCCGCGTCGGTTGAGCATGAGGTCCATTCCCGTGAATTCGGTGAGGACCGCAGCCGTCCGCTCGGGCGCCCACGGCACGCCGTCAGGAGCTTCGGAGCTCCCGCCGCCCTGCCGTCTCCCCGCACGCCCGTGCCGGACCAGACCGAGGTCCTCGATGGTCACGACACGGCCGAGACGCTCGGTGAACAGGGCCGCCAGCACCCGCGGCACCGGATCGCGCGGGATCTCTCCCGTGTCGATCCACCGCCGCACCCGGGAGGTGTCGGTCGACAGCTGGGGGTGGCCCATGGCCGCCGCCTGCCGGTTGACCAGCCTCGCGAGTTCGCCTTTGGACCAGCCGGCCAGGCCGAACAGGTCCGCGAGCCGGGTGTTGGGTTGTCCGCTCACGTCAAGCCCCCAGGTTCTCGGCTGAGTTGACAGTAGCCCGAGGAGACTTGCCGGGCGACTATTCGCCAGGGTTCGCCAGGGTGCGCCACATGGTGTGCCACGGGCCATCCGGTGTCAGGTAGGAACGCGCCACCCCGACCCGGTCGCCAGGGACACTCCCCAGGGTTCTCCCGGGCCTCCGGGCCGGGTGGTGCGCTGTCGTCGCAGGCACACGAAGGGATCTGTTTCGCCCATGTACGCAGCATCGTCCTCCGTGTCCGCACCGCCCCGGTCGCTGCACCCGCGTCCCACGGACAGCGGCCCCTACCTCGCCCCCGCGCGGCCGGCGGCTCCCGTGCTCGGTGCGGGCAGGGCCAGGCGCGGCGCGGTCATCGGCACCCAACCGCTCAGCGGGAGACTCGACTTGTCCGGCCCCCAGGGCGCGCAGCTGCGCACGGCGATCGCGTCCGTGCACCGCATCTGCCCGGAGTTCGCCCCGGTGCAGGTCCTGCGCCGCAACGGACGGTCCGTGCTCCTGGTCGGTACGACCGGTCGGAGCACGGCTGTCGCCAAGTGTTTACTCGACCACTCCCCCGCCTGGTCCGAGCGGATCCGCCACGAGATAGCGGCGTACCGCTCGTTCGTCCGGCACCGCCCTCCCGTGCGGGCGCCGAGACTGATCGCGGCGGACCCGGACAACTGCACCCTGGTGATCGAGCGGATGCCGGGCCGGGTGGCGGCGCTCCAGCGGCACCCGGTTGAGGCGCCGCCCCGGGCGGACATCAGAGCGGCACTCGGCGCGATCTGCCGGCTGAACGCCTGGCGTCCACCGGCGGGCACGTTCGACGCCCCGCTCGACTACGCGGCCCGGATCTCCCGATACCACGAGCTGGGCCTGCTCACCGACCGGGACCTGGGCGACCTGCAGAAGCTGCTGCACGGCATCGCGCAGACGGCCGGGCGGCAGGGCATGGGCCAGTTCTGCCACGGCGACGCACTGCTGTCGAACATCCTCCTGTCACCGGCCGGTCCAGTGCTGGTGGACTGGGAGCATGCCGGCTGGTACCTGCCGGGTTACGACCTGGCGACGCTGTGGTCGGTGCTCGGGGACGCACCGGTCGCCCGCCGCCAGATCAGCCAGATCGCCCAGTCGGCGGGGCCCGCGTCCAGGGACGCCTTCCTGGTGAACCTGATGCTGGTGCTGACCCGTGAGATCCGTACCTACGAGACGGCCGTGCAGCGTTCCATGCACGACGCGGCCCCGGCGGCACCGGGCACGGCCCACCCGGCTGCTGCGCCGTCCGGCGAGGAGCAGAGGCTGCTGCTGCGGCGGCTGCACGACGACTGCCAGTTGGCCCGGCGCGCCGTGCGCGCGGCGGTCGGCACTCGCTGACGGGGACGAAAGGGCCGCTGCACGCCGGGGGAGGCGTGCAGCGGCCCTTTCGTATGCGGTCGGTTCGGCTCAGCCCTGCTGGAAGAGTTCCGCGGGCAGCGGTTTGAGAAGGGCGTAGAGGTCGTCCGTGATGGGGCGGTCCCAGGCGGCGATGGTCACGAGGACGTTGTCGCTGCGGTCGAACTGCACGCAGGAGATCCGGCTCTCGGAGAGCTTGACGCGCCGCACGATCAGGAGGTTGTCGCCCTGCATCACCGGTACGTCCTCGGTGCTGACGACGGTGACCTCCTCGTCGTTCTCCAGGGCCAGCAGCAGCTGGGCCACCTCGAAGGGGACCTCGCCCTCGGGGACCTCGCGGGCCGGGGAACCCTCCGGCAGATTGCCGATGATCATCGCGGGGCCGCGACCGCCGAACAGGTCGTAGCGCAGGAAGACGCCCTGGCAGGTGCCGTCGGGCGCGGGCAGCAGTCCCGCACCGAGGTTGCCGGGCCAGTCGCCCGGGTCCATGGCCAGTACGTCGAAGTCGGGCCCGGCGGGAGTGGCGCTGCGGCGGCGGAGGAACGACATGTCGCCCATGGTACGTGTCCCGGCCTGCGAAGTGCGGGGCGGGCGGCTCAGAGCGGTGCCTTGTGCCGTCGGTGGTGGCGGGCCGCTCGGGGCGCGGTTGCCGCAGCGGGGTGCGCACCACGAACGGCGCGGGTGCTCCGTGAGGAAGTACCGCACACGACGTGGCGCGTGGCAGGCCCGCGGCCGGTCGCGGCCGGGGCTCGCGAGAACGCGGTCGGGGCGTGTACGAGGGCCACCGTTGCCGGCGGCGGCGCCGTCGGGAAGCCGTAGCGGTTCCTGCCACGGCATGAGGCGGCCTGCGGTCGATCACAGGTACGGCTGTCTCCATGGAGGGCGAGGTCAGCCCGCGGAAGCCGCCGGCGGGACCACGGCGACGGGGCTCGCGGCGTGCAGCAGGACGGCGTGGGTGACCGAGCCCATCATGCGCACGGGTGAGAGCAGACGCCGCCGGTGACGGCCCACGACGACGAGGCCGGCGTCCCGGGAGGCCGCGACGAGGTGGCCGGCCGCGTCGCCCGCCGCCGGGATCAGCTGGATCGGGACGTCAGGGTGCCGCTCGCGGTACGGGGCGAGGAAACCGTCGGCGAGGACGCGGGTCTCCTCCTCGATGAGGTCCTGGTCGACGATCGGCGGGGGCATCTCCCCGGGCATCATCCAGGGCTGCGCCGGCCAGGGGTAGGCGGCGACCGCCTGGAGCCGGGCACCGCGCCGGGCGGCCTCGGCGAAGGCGAACTCCAAGGTGGCCTCGTCGGGGCCGTCCACCTTCAGACCGACGACCACGCGTGGGCCGGGACCGCCCGGTGCCTCGCCGTGGACCTCGCGTCCGGGCCGGGGCACCACGACGACGGGGCATTCGGCGTCGCGTGCGGCGGCCATGCTGTTGGAGCCGAGCAGCAGACTGGCGAAGCCGCCGCGGCCCCGGGAACCGAGCACCAGCAGTTGGGCGGTGGCACCCAGTTCGGGCAGGACCGCACCGGCCGCGCCCTCCAGGCCGACGTACTCCGTGTCCGGCTGGTCGGCACGGCCTTCCAGGTGGGTGCGGACCTGGGTGAGAACGGGGTCGTCCTGCGGGTTCGCGGGCCCGGCGGCGAGGATTTCGGGCTGTGCCCAGTGGGCGTACTGGCGGACGTGCGCCACGCGCAGGGGTGCCGCGCGCCGGCGAGCGGCGTCGACAGCCCACTCCAGGGCGCGCAGGCTGTCGTCCGAACCGTCGACCGCCGCGACGACGGGCAGGGTGCTCATGGGTCCTCACCTCCGGGATCCGGCCGTCCCCTCCTGGGAGCCAGCCTGACTCAGGCGGTCGCTCCGGGACGTCCCCTCCGGTCGCGTGTCCGGAAATGGGAGCGGAACACCCACGGATGGGCCGTCGGCTCCCGGCCGTCCGGAAGGGTCCGGTCCGTCCTCGAGCGAGGAGAGTCCGGCCCGTCCTCAGGTGAGGTCGAACTCTCCTTCCCGCGCTCCCGACACGAACGCGCCCCACTCGGCGGGGGTGAAGATCAGCGAAGGGCTCTCCGGGCGGCCACTGTTCCGCATGGCGATGAAGCCCTCGACGAAGGCGATCTGGACATCCCCCCGCCCTCGGCTGCTGGACTGCCACTGTGCGTTGGTGAGGTCCAGCTCCGGCTTGTCCCAGCCTGTGAGCGCGCGCTGCTGGGTGGTGGTCTCGGCCACGTCCGTGCTCCTCCCGGTTCGTCGTCCGCGGCCAGCCTAGCGATCGCGTCCCACGGCCAACAGGGCACGTGAGGGGGACTTTTCAGGAGGCCGGGGGACGGTCGCCCACGAGCCACATGGAGAAGAACTGCGATCCGCCGCCGTAGGCGTGTCCGAGGACCCGGCGCGCACCGTCCACCTGGTGTTCTCCGGCCTGCCCGCGCACCTGGAGCGCCGCTTCCGCGAAGCGGATCATCCCGGAGGCGCCGATGGGGTTGGTGGACAGTACGCCGCCCGACATGTTGACGGGCAGGTCGCCGTCCAGCTCGGTCACGCCGGACTCGGTGAGCTTCCAGCCCTCGCCCTCGCCGGCGAAGCCGAGGTTCTCCAGCCACATCGGCTCGTACCAGGAGAACGGCACATAGATCTCGGCGCCGTCGATCTCGCGGCGGGGGTCGGTGATCCCGGCCTGCCGGTAGACGTCGGCGGCGCAGTCCTGCCCGGCCCTCGGGGAGACGAAGTCCTTGCCGGCGAAGAGGGTCGGTTCGCTGCGCATCGCGCCGCCGAGCATCCAGGCCGGCGGCCGTGGTGCCCGGGCGGCTCCGGAGCGGTCGGTGAGGATCATGGCGCAGGCACCGTCGGAGGAGGGGCAGGTCTCCGAGTAGCGGATCGGGTCCCACAGCATGGGCGAGGCCATGACCCTGTCGAGGGTGATGTCGTGTTCGTGCAGGTGGGCGTAGGGGTTCTTGAGCGCGTTGCGGCGGTCCTTGTAGGCGACGAGGGCGCCGATCGTCTCGGGCGCGCCGCTGCGGCGCATGTAGGCACGGATGTGCGGTGCGAAGAACCCGCCGGCCCCGGCGAGCAGGGGCTGCTGGAAGGGGATGGGGAGGGACAGGCCCCACATGGCGTTGGACTCGGACTGCTTTTCGAAGGCGAGGGTGAGGACCGTGCCGTGGACGCGGGCCGCGACGAGGTTCGCGGCGACCAGCGCGGTGGAGCCGCCGACGGAGCCGGCGGTGTGCACGCGGAGCATGGGCTTGCCGACGGCGCCGAGGGCGTCGGCGAGGTAGAGCTCCGGCATCATGACGCCCTCGAAGAAGTCGGGCGCCTTGCCGATGACGACGGCGTCGATGTCGGCCCAGGTCAGTTCCGCATCCTGGAGGGCGCGCAGGGCCGCTTCCCGGACCAGTCCGGCGAGGGAGACGTCCCGGTGTGCCGCGACGTGCCTGGTCTGGCCGATGCCGACGACGGCCACGGGCTCCTTGCTCATCGGGGTTCCCCTTCGAGTACGGCGACCAGGTTCTGCTGGAGGCAGGGGCCGGACGTGGCGTGGGCGAGGGCGCGGTCGGACCGGCCGCGGTGGATGCGGGCGGCGGCTTCTCCGATGCGGATGAGGCCGGCGGCCATGATCGGGTTGGCGGCGAGGGCGCCGCCGGAGGGGTTCACGTCCACGTCCTCGCCCAGCCGGAGGGCCTTGCGCAGGACGATCTCCTGTGAGGAGAAGGGCGCGTGCAGTTCGGCGGTGTCCACGGGCCGCTCGAAGGCTCCGGCCCGCTCGGCGGCCAGACGGGTGGACGGCGAGTCGGTCAGATCGCGCACGCCGAGGCCGTGGGCCTCGATGCGGTGGTCGATGCCGCGGATCCAGGCGGGTCGTGGGCACAGGTCACGGGCCCGGTCGCCCGCAGCGAGGATCACGGCCGCCGCTCCGTCGCCGATGGGCGGGCAGTCGCCGGTGCGCAGGGGGTGGACGATGTGGTCGCCCTGCGGCACGGGGCCGCGCAGTTGTGCGTGAGGGTTGGTGGTCGCCGCCTCGCGGTTGCGGGAGGCGACGGAGGCCAGGGCGGGTTCGTCGGTGTCGCCGGCGTCGATGAGGGCCTGGGCCTGGAGGGCGGCGAGGGCCACGGAGTCGGGCCACAGGGGTGCCACGTAGTAGGGGTCGAGCTGGCGGGTCAGGACGTCGCGGACCGAGCCGGGCGAGGACTTGCCGTAGGAGTAGACCAGGGCGGTGTCGGCGTCGCCGGTGAGGAGTTTCGTCCAGGCCTCGTACAGGGCCCAGGCGCCGTCCATCTCGACGTGCGACTCGGAGATCGGGGGCCAGGCGCCGACGCCGTCGAGGGCGAGGGTGAAGGAGAACGCGCGGCCGGCGAGGTAGTCGCTGGAGCCGGAGCAGGTGAAGCCGATGTCGGCGGTCTTCAGGCCGGTGGAGTCGAGGACCTCGTGCAGCACCGGCATCAGCATCTCCACCTCGGAGAGCTCCTCGCTGGTGCGCCGGTGGCCGGTCTGGGCGAAGGCGACGACGGCGATCTCGCGGTCCCGCGGTGCGCTCGTCACAGCAGCTCCTTGTAGGTGTCGTAGTCCGCGTCGGGTTCGCCGGTGGGCCGGTAGTGGTCGGGATAGCGGGCGCCCTCGGTCCAGACGGGTTCGACGCGCAGGCCCATGCGGACCTCGTCGTAGGGGATGCCGCCGATCCGTCCGTGCAGGGCCAGGCCGGCGCCGTCGAGGGCGATGTGGGCGTAGACGTACGGCACCTCGATGTCGAGGTTCTTCGCTTTGATGTTGACGATGCAGAACGTGGTCACCGTGCCGCGCGGACCCACCTCGACCTGCTCGGACGTGGCGACCCCGCAGGTGGGGCACGCGCCCCTCGGGGGGACGTACACCTTGCGGCAGGACGGGCAGCGTTCGCCGACGGTGCGCCGGCCGGAGAGGGCGTTGATGTAGGCGGTCTGGGCGCGCCCCGGCGAGTAGGTGTAGTCGAGGCGGGCGGCGGCGACGATGCCGGTGACGGGGTCCTCGAACTCGCCCGTGTGTCCCGTGGGTCCGGCCCGGTGGCCGTCGTGGGGCTCGAAGCAGGCGATGTCGGTGATGGCGCCGGTGCGTTCGCCCGCCCAGCGGATGCGGACCGGCATGCCCGTGTGCACAGCGGCGGGGCCGGGGGCGTCGAGGGCGTGCAGGAGGGCGGTGTCGGCGCCGTCGAGGCGGACCAGGACCCAGGCGAAGGGGGTGGTGAGGGGCTGGCCGCGGCGGGGGGCGGGGTTCCAGGCCCAGGTGGTGACCGTGCCGGTGGGGGCGACCTCGACCAGATCGCCGAGTTCCCCGGCGGTGACGGGGTCGTACTCGACGGGCGGGACGAGGACACGGCCGTCGGCGGTGCGGACGCCGAGGACGACGCGCTCGCGCAGGCCGGTCAGGAACGCGCTCTGGACGGGGCCGAGGGAGCGGGTGAAGGGGAACTCGACGACGAGGGGGGCTTTGAGGACTTCGGGCATGCCGGAGGGCTCCTTCTCTCGGGCGCGCGGTCAGGCTCGCTTGAAGACGGGCGGTCGCTTCTCCGCGAAGGCTCGGGCGCCCTCCTTGGCGTCGGCGGTGTCGAACACCGGCCAGCCGCGGGCGAGTTCGGCGGCAAGGCCGTCGGACTCGGTCATCCCGGCGGTCTCGTAGACGGAGGCCTTGACGGCTTCGACGGCCAGCGGGCCGCAGGAGTTGATCCGCTCGGCGATCTCCAGGGCTGCGTCGAGTGCCGTGCCGTCGGGGACGACGTGGCCGACCAGGCCGATGGCGGCGGCCTCGCGGGCACTGTAGGGGCGGCCGGTGAGGAGCATCTCCAGGGCGTGGGTGCGCGGGATCTGGCGTTGCAGGCGGACCGTGGAGCCGCCGATCGGGAACAGGCCCCGCCGCACCTCGAACAGGCCGAAGGTGGCGGACTCGGCGGCGACCCGGATGTCGGTGCCCTGGAGCATCTCGGTGCCGCCCGCGACGCACACCCCCTCGACGGCGGCGATCACCGGTTTGCGCGGGCGGTGGTGCCGCAGCATGGCCTTCCAGTGCAGGTCGGGGTCGGCCTTGAGCCGGTCGCGGTACTCCTCTCCGGCCATGCCGTTCCCGGCGAGGGCCTTGAGGTCCATGCCGGAGCAGAACGAGCCGCCCGCGCCGGTGAAGACGATCGAGCGGACCGAGTCGTCCGCGTCGGCCTCCAGCCACCCGTCGTGGAGGCCGACGAGCATCGGCAGCGAGAGCGCGTTCCTGGCTTCCGGCCTGTTGAGCGTGAGCACCAGTGTGGCGCCTTCACGCTGCACGGTGAGGTGTTCCGTCCCGCCCATGGCGAACTCCCGTCTCCTGGAACGAGAACAGGTTGCAGTAGGGCGGGAAGCACTTCAAGAGTTTTCTGACAGTCAGTCAGATTCTTTCGCGGAGGCCCTTCACAGTTGGACCGCCCTTTGCTCTGATGACCGGCGAACCGTCCGATGCCAGGCACGCCCGGGGTCAGGAGGAGCGGTGGAGTACAACCTTGCCGACCTGTTCGAGTCGGTCGTCGACGTCGTCCCCGGCCGTGAGGCGCTGGTGTACGCCGACCATCCCGGCACGGGCGCGGAGCGACGCCTGACGTACGCGGAACTGGACGCGGCGGCCGACCGCGTCGGGCATCACCTGCTCGACAGCGGGATACGCCCCGGCGAGCACCTCGGGCTCCACCTCTACAACGGTGTGGAGTACCTCCAGACGGTGCTCGGCTGCCTGAAGGCGCGGATCGTGCCGGTCAATGTCAACTACCGGTATGTCGAAGAGGAGTTGGTGTACCTCTACCGGGACGCCGACCTGGTGGCGCTGGTCTTCGACGCCGAGTTCACGGACCGGGTGGCGGCTGCGCGTCCCCGGGCGGAGAAGCTACGGCATCTGATCCGGGTGGGCACTCCGCCGCCGGGAGCCGCGGAGGTGCCCTGCACGGAGTTCGCGCAGGCGGAGGCCGCCGGGTCGCCCGAGCGCGGTTTCCCGGCCCGCTCGGGCGACGACCAGTTCATCATCTACACCGGCGGCACGACCGGCATGCCCAAGGGCGTGATGTGGCGGCAGGAGGACCTGTTCTTCGCGGGCCTCGGCGGGGGCGCCCCGACCGGGGAACCGGTGAAGAAGCCGGAGGAGCTCGCCGAGCGGGTCGCGACCGGCGGCGCGGGCATCACGTTCTTCCCGACGGCCCCGCTGATGCACGGCACCTCCACCCTCACCGCGTTCATCGGCTTCAACTTCGGGCAGCGGGTCGTCATCCACCGCAAGTTCGTGCCCGAGGAGGTACTGCGGACCGTGGAGAAGGAGCGGGTCAGCAGCATCTCGCTGGTGGGCGACGCCATGCTGCGGCCGCTGATCGACGCGCTCAGCGGGCCGCTGCGGCACATCGACCGCTCGTCGCTGTTCAGCGTGTCGTCGTCCGGCGCGATCATGTCGGACACGGTGCGCCGGCAGTTCCGGGAACTGGTGCCGAACGCCGTGCTGCTGAACAACTTCGGCTCCTCGGAGTCCGGCTTCAACGGCACGGCGACCGAGGACTCCGGCCCGGAGCGGGGCTTCCGGGTGCGGGTCAACGCCCGCACCCAGGTGGTCGACCCGGCCACGTACGCGCCGGTGCCGGCCGGTGAGGTGGGCCGGATCGCCCAGTGCGGACATGTGCCGCTCGGCTACTACAACGACCCGGTCAAGACCGCCGCGACCTTCTTCGTCAGGGACGGCCGGCGGTGGGTGCTGCTCGGCGACATGGCCACCGTCGACGAGGAGGGCGTGGTCACCGTCCTGGGCCGGGGCTCGCAGTGCATCAACACCGGCGGCGAGAAGGTGTACCCGGAGGAGGTCGAGCAGGCCCTCAAGTCCCATCCGGACGTCTACGACGCGCTCGTGGCGGGGGTGCCGGACCCCCGCTGGGGCCACCACGTGGCGGCGGTGGTGCAACTGCGCGAGGGGGCCTCACGGCTGTCGCTGGAGGACGTCCGCACGCACTGCCGTGACCGGCTCGCCGGCTACAAGATCCCGCGCCGGCTGGTGATCACCGAGTCGATCCAGCGGTCGCCGAGCGGCAAGGCCGACTACCGATGGGCCCGGGAGGTGGCGGTGGCTGCGGACGGGTGATTCTCCGGCCGGAACATTGAACCCCGGATGACGTGCGGACGTACTGGTGGTGGCAGGCTCGGTCTCCGGGCTCTGTCAGCCATGCCAGCAAGACCGCACGGAAGGACCACCGGGTGTCGCCTTTCACTCGCTCCCGTCAGCTCTCGGACCCCACCGAGGGCGGAGCGGAACCGGATGACGGCACGGCGGCAAGGGATGCGGCCGGGGAACAGGCCGAGGCGGACAAGCCGGAGGCGGCACCGGACACGAGTGCGGAGACCGAACCGGACACCGCCCCGAAGACGGCAGCGGACACGTCCACGGACGTCGGCCCGGACACGGCCCCCGGCACGGGTTCCGAAGGGTCCCCCGGTGCGCTGAAGCCCGGCTGGTTCGGCTGGCGCCGCCGCTACCCCCGCGTGGCCCGCGGCGTCAGCGTGGGGACCACCGTGCTGGCGGGTGCCCTCGTGCTGTTCGCGCTGCTCGTGCCGAACCAGGTCGACAAGATCGAGTTCGCCTCGTTCGTCAGGATCCCCGCCGAGGGCGTGCTGCTCGCGGGCCTGCTGCTCGCGCTGCCGCCGAAGGCCCGCCGGGTCACTGCCGTGGTCATGGGTGCGTTCCTCGGGCTGGTCACGATCCTGAAGTTCGTCGACATGGGCTTCTACCAGATCCTCGCCCGCCCCTTCGACCTGGTGCTGGACTGGATCCTGATCGAGAACGGCACGGACTTCCTGAGGGAGACGTTCGGCCGTACCGGCCAGGTGCTGGCCGTGACCGGCGTGATCGTGCTGTTCGTCGCGGTGCTGGTCCTCACGACCCTCTCCGTGGTGCGGCTGACCCGTCTGATGGTCCGGCACCGGCCCGTCGCCGCCCGTACGACGCTGATCCTCGGCACGGCGTGGATGACCTGCATGACCCTGGGCCTGCAGATCGGAACGGTGCCGATCGCCACCAAGGGCAACGCGGAGTTCCTGGGCAACCGGGTCGAGCAGGTCCGGGCGGGCCTGAAGGACGCACGGGTCTTCGAGAAGCAGGCCGCCGTGGACGCCTTCGCGAAGACGCCGCCGGACCAGCTGCTCACGGGACTGCGGGGCAAGGACGTCCTGTTCACGTTCATCGAGAGCTACGGCCGGGTCGCGATCGACGACCCGGCGATGGCGCAGCAGACCGACGCGGTCCTCAAGGAGGGCACCGGCCGGCTGAAGGCGGCCGGGTTCGCCTCGCGCAGCGGCTGGCTGGAGTCGCCGGTGACGGGCGCGGGCAGCTGGCTCGCCCACTCGACCTTCCTGTCCGGACTGTGGATCAAGAACCAGCAGCGGTACCGCAACCTGACCACGAGCGATCGCATGACGCTGACGAACTACTTCGGGAAGACGGGCGCCTGGCGGACCGTCGGCATCGTGCCCGGGGTGCGGCGGGCCTGGCCGGAGGGGAAGTACTTCGGTCTGGACCACATCTACGACTCCGAGCACCTCGGCTACCACGGCCCGTACTTCAGCTGGACGCCGGTGCCCGACCAGTTCAGCATGGAGGCCTTCCAGCGCCTGGAGCACGGCAAGAAGGACCGCGAGCCGATCATGGCGGAGATCATCCTGGCGTCGAGCCACAACCCCTGGTCCCCCATCGCGCGGATGATCGACTGGGACGACCTGGGCGACGGCTCGGTGTTCCACCGGATCAAGAAGGAGGGGACGAACCCCACGGAGGTCTGGAAGGACCCGGAGAAGGTGCGCACCGAGTACCGGCGGGCCATCGAGTACTCGATCCGGAGCCTGACCGAGTGGGTCGAGCGCTACGGCGACGAGGACACGGTGCTGGTCTTCCTCGGCGACCACCAGCCGGTACCGACCGTCACCGCCGGAGACACCGGCAAGGACGTGCCGATCACCATCGTCGCCAAGGACAAGAAGGTCCTGGACCGGATCGCCGGCTGGAACTGGACGGACGGCCTCAAGCCGGCCGCGAACGCCCCCCGGTGGGGCATGGACAGGTTCCGCGACCGCTTCATGACGGCGTACGGTCCGCAGGGCTGAGGAAGTCCTCCACGGCCGCGAGGAACTCCTCCGGGCGGGCCTCGTGGACGAGATGCCCCGCGTCGACGGTGATGTGCCGGGCGTCGGGGAGCCGTTCGGCGAAGGCGGCGATCTGCTCCTGCGGGATCAGGCTGCCCGGCCCGCCGCCGATCAGCAGCGTGGGGCTCGTGATCCGCCCCATGTGCTCCCACCACTCGGGGTTCGGTGCGTTGCGCTGTTCGTCGGTGGCGAGGATCATCGCCCAGTCGTACGGCAGGTCCCCGGCGGGCCGTTCGGCGGGTGGGCGCGGCGGGTCCAGCGGGAAGGGCGCGGGCACGTCCTCCAGGACGAGCCTCCGGACGAGTTCCGGTCCGCGCTGGGCGAGCAGGTAGGCGACGGCGCCGCCGAGCGAGTGGCCCACGACGTCGGCGCTCTCGATGCCGAGCGTGCGGAGGAAGGCGTGAACGTCGTCACGCAAAGTCTCGTACGCGTATCCGCCGGGCCAGTCGCTGCGGCCGTGTCCGCGCAGGTCGGGGGCGTACACCCGGCGGGGTCCCGCTCCCCCCGTGGCCAGGGCCGGGGCGATCTCCGCCCAGTCGCTGCCGTCGGCCCCACGGGCGTGCAGCAACAGAAGGGGCGGGGCGTCCTGCGGTCCCCAGACGCGGTAGGCCTGGGTGATGCCGTTCGCCCGTAGGGTGCGCGGTCGGTTGTCCATACCGGGACGGTAGGCGAGGGGCGCTGCCGGGCCGGGGCCGTTCTGCCGACAGCAGAGGGGCGCCCGTCGCGTCAGGCGAAGAAACCGGCCACGCGCTGCACGAACCGGTCCGGGTCGTCGAGCCACGGGTAGTGCCCCGCCCCCGGCTGGACCGTGAACTCGGCGGCCGGGAAGGCCTGTGCGGCCTGCCGGGCGAGCGCCGGGCCGGGGCCGCCGTCGACTCCACCGGCCAGGACGAGTACGGGAGTTCTCACCCGGGCGAGCGCACGGCGGGTCGCGTCCGGTTCGTAGGCGCCGTCGGCACCGTAGACCTCCGCCGCGTCGTCGTTGGTCTCGGCCTCCTCACGGTCGGCGTGGGCCCGGGCGGAGTCGTCCCACCGTCCGTAGAAGAACGGGAGGAACGCCGGGTCGAAGTCGCCCTTGCCCTCCAGCCAGGCTTCGAACGGCGGGAAGGCGTCCGCGAACCAGGGTTCGGACGCGCGCAGTCGGGCCGCCGCCAGCCGGTCCCGGGCCGTCGCCGGCATGCCGAGGGCCCACGGTGTGGCGGTGATCAGCGCCAGCCGTCCCAGCCGCCGCGGATGACGGGCCGCGTACAGCACGGCGAGACTGCCGCCCGCCGAGTGCGCGAGCACGTCCATCCGCTCACGTCGCAGGTGGAGCCGCAACGCCTCGACGTCGTCCACGAGCCGGTCGCAGCGGTACGTGCCCGGGTCCGCCGGCAGCTCGGACTCCCCCGTGCCGCGCAGGTCGAGCAGCACCAGCTGCCGGTGGGCGTCCAGTCCGCCCAGGTTCCCCAGGTAGGCCGAGGCCCGCATGGGGCCGCCGGGCAGCACGACGAGCGGCTCGCCCTCGCCGCGCAGGTGGTAGGTGAGTCGGGTCCCGTCCGGGGCACGGAAGGTCGGCATGCCGCCGATCCTGGTGTCCTGGGCCGGTCCGGCACAACCGGGTTCTCCGGCTCGTGTGCGCTACCGCGTCCCGAGTTCGTTCCTCAGCTGCCGTTTGAGGATCTTCCCGCTGGCGTTGCGCGGGAGTTCGTCCACGAAGACCACCCGCTTCGGCGCCTTGAAGGGGGCGAGTTTCCCGCGGACGTGGTCGATCAGTTCCGCTTCGGAGACCTCGCCGCGTGGTACGACGACGGCCGTCACCGCCTCGATCCAGCGCTCGTCCGGCAGGCCCACGACCGCGGCCTCGGCGACGGCGGGATGGGTGTACAGCGCGTCCTCGACCTGGCGTGAGGCGACGACGACGCCACCGGAGTTGATGACGTCCTTCACCCGGTCGACGATCGTGTAGTAGCCGTGCGCGTCACGTACCGCGAGGTCGCCGGAGCGGAACCAGCCGTCGCGGAAGGCCTCGGCGGTCTCCTCGGGCTTGTCCCAGTAGCCCTCGCACAGCTGCGGGGAGCGGTAGACGATCTCACCGGGGGTGCCGTCGGGTACGTCCTTGCCGTCCTCGTCGACGACACGCGCGTCCACGAACAGCACGGGCCGGCCGCAGGAGTCCATGCGGCCCTTGTGCTCGTCGGGCGCGAGCACGGTGGCGAGGGGGCCGATCTCACTCTGGCCGAAGCAGTTGTAGAAGGCCAGGCCCGGCAGGCGCTCCCGGAGCCGCTCGAGTACGGGGACCGGCATGATCGAGGCGCCGTAGTAGGCCTTGCGCAGTCCGCTCAGGTCGCGGGTGGCGAAGTCGGGGCGTCCGGCCAGGGCGATCCAGACGGTGGGCGGCGCGAACAGGCTGTCCGCCCGGCCCGATTCGATCAGGTCGAAGAGCCGGTCGCCGTCGGGCGCGTCGAGGATGATGTTCGTCGCGCCGACGGTGAGGCAGGGCAGCAGGAAGACGTGCATCTGCGCCGAGTGGTACAGCGGCAGGGAGTGCACGGGCCGGTCGCCCGCGCTGAGGTCGAGGGCCGTGATCGCGCTCAGGTACTCGTGCACCAGGGCCCGGTGCGTCATCATCGCGCCCTTGGGCAGGGCGGTCGTGCCGGAGGTGTACAGCAGTTGCACGAGGTCTTCGGTGCGCGGCTCGGGGCCGTCGTACACGGGCGCGCCGGGCAGCCGCGCGAGCAGCGAGTCGTCGGCCTCGCGCAGGGGCAACGCCCGTACGTCTTCCGGCAGTCGCGGCGCGAGGTCCGGGTCGGTGAGGACGAGGGCGCTGCCGGACTGTCCGACGATGTAGGCGAGGTCGTCGCCGGTCAGGTTCTGGTTGACGGGCACGTGCACCAGTCCGGCGCGGGCGCAGGCCAGGAAGGCGATCAGGTAGGCGTCGGAGTTGTGGCCGTAGGCGCCCACCCGGTCGCCGGGGGTCAGCCCCTGGCCGAGGAGGACGCTCGCCGCGCGGGAGACGGCGGTGTCGAGTTCGTCGTATGTCCAGCTCCGCTCGGCGTACTCCACCGCGACGCGCGCCGGGGTCCGCCGGGCGCTGCGCCGCAGGACCGCGTCGACCGTGCTGCCGTGTCCGGACGTCGTCATGACACATGATCCTCGGTTCACGGCCCGTGGAGGTCAAGGACCCCGATAGGCAGGGCCAGGGGCGGTGTTGGGCCATGAGCAACCCGGCCGGTGCCGACGGCGTCCGGTGTCATGAAGCCGACAGACCTGCGAACCAGGTCCGTGCCGTCGGCGTTTCCATCCCCCGACGATGTTGGAGGGCACGATGCGCGGTCGTCTGAGACGACTCGTTCTCGGGGCCACGGCCCTGTTCACCGCCGCGTCCGCGTTACCCGCGGCAGCCGCCACGAGCCAGCAGCGAGCGGAGCAGCACCCGTCCCACGACGGGCTGTCCGCCGTCATCCGCTACACCGAGTACGGCATCCCGCACATTCTCGCGAAGAGCTACGCCGGTCTGGGCTTCGGTACGGGCTGGGCGCAGGCCGCCGACGAGGTGTGCACGCTCGCCGACGGGTTCGTGACGCTGCGGGGCGAGCGGTCCCGGTACTTCGGTGCCGACGCGTCCGCCGGCGGCGATCTTTCGGCGGCCAGGACGAACCTCGCCAGCGACCTGTACTTCCGCGGGGTCCGCGAGACCCGCACGGTGCAGAAGCATCTCGCCGAACCCGCCCCCGTGGGGCCGAGCCGTGAGGTCCGGGCCATGATGCGGGGCTGGGCCGCCGGTTACAACGCCTGGCTGAAGCAGAAGAGGGTCACGGATCCGGCTTGTGCGGGCGCGTCCTGGGTGCGGCCGGTCACCGAACTGGACGTGGCGGCCCGCGGCCTGGCCATCGCGTCGATATCCGGCCAGGGCCGGTTCGTCGATACGATCACGGCCGCGGTGCCGCCGGCCGGCGGCACCGCGCCCTCCGGCGCTCCGTCCGACCGCCCACCCGGCGCGAAGGCCGTGGCGAAGGCGGCGGAGGAGCTGTGGGGCGACCCGGGCATGGGCTCCAACGCGGTCGCCTTCCGCGGTGACACGACGGCGAACGGCCGTGGTCTGCTGCTGGGCAACCCGCACTACCCGTGGGACGGCGGTCGCCGGTTCTGGCAGTCGCAGCAGACGATCCCGGGCGAGCTGAACGTGTCCGGCGGATCCCTGCTCGGCACCCCGGCGGTCTCCATCGGGTTCAACGCACATGTGGCGTGGAGCCACACGGTCTCCACCGGCATCCCGGCCAACGTCCACCAGCTGACGCTCGATCCGTCCGATCCCACCACGTACCTCGTGGACGGCAGGCCGGAGCGCATGACGAAGCGGACCGTGACGGTCGCCGTGAAGGACGGCGCGCCGGTCACCCGCACCCAGTGGTGGACCCGCTACGGCCCGGTCGTCACCTCCCTCAGCCCCCAGGTCCCGCTGCCGTGGACCGGGAAGACGGCGTACGCCCTCAACGACCCCAACGCCGCGAACCTCCGTTTCGCCGACACCTCGCTCGGCTTCGGCAAGGCGCGGAGCACGGCCGACGTCCTCGCCTCCCTCGACCGGCACCAGGGACTCCCTTGGGTGAACACGCTCGCCGCCGACCGTGCGGGGCACTCCCTCTTCACCCAGTCGCAGGTCCTCCCCCGCATCACCGACGGCCTGGCCCGGCGCTGCTCGACGGAGCTGGGCAGGACCACGTACCCGGCGTCCGGGATCGCGATCCTCGACGGCTCGCGCGGCGACTGCGCTCTCGGCGGTGACGCCGACGCCGTCGTGCCGGGGATCTTCGGCCCGGCGAGGATGCCGACGCTGAAGGACGCCCCGTACGCGGAGAACTCCAACGGCACCGCGTGGATGACGAACACCGACCGGCCGCTCACCGGCTATGAGCGGATCTTCGGCACGGCCGGCACACAGCTCGGCCTGCGCACCCGTGGCGCGCTGGAGGACGTGGCGGCGATGGCGGACCGCGGCGGCCTGACCGTACGCGACCTGCAACGGCAGCAGTTCGCCAACCGGGTGCCGGCGGGTGATCTCGCCGCCGGTGACGTGGCGCGGGCGTGCGCCGCGCTGCCCGGGGGCGCCGCGACGGGCAGCGACGGCAAGGCCGTCGACGTGTCGGAGGCCTGCGGGGTGCTGAAGGCGTGGGACCGCACCATGGACAGCGGAAGCCGGGGAGCGCTGCTCTTCGACCGGTTCTGGCGCAGGCTCGAACAGGCCGTGCCGACGGACCAGTTGTGGAAGGTGCCGTTCTCGGCGGCGGATCCGGTCCGCACGCCGAACACCCTGAACACGGACGCACCCGGCTTCGCCACCGCCCTCGCCGACGCGGTGGCCGAACTGCGGGCCGCTGGCATCGCGCTCGACGCACCGCTCGGCGCGCACCAGTTCGTCGTCCGCGACGGCGAGCGTCTGCCCGTACCGGGCGGCGCGGGGCGGCTCGGTGTGTGGAACGTGATCGAGCCGGCGTGGGACGCGACCGCCGGCGGGTACACGCAGGTGCCGTTCGGCTCCAGCCACCTCCAGGCGGTCGGCTGGGACGGCAGTCGCTGCCCGGTGGCGCGCACGCTGCTGACGTACTCCCAGTCGTCGAACCCGAAGTCGCCGCACCACGCCGACCAGACCCGGCTGTTCTCCGGTGAGCGGTGGGTGACCTCGCGCTTCTGCGAGAAGGACATCGCGTCCTCGCCGAAGCTGAAGGTGGTGCGGGTGCACGAACACCGCTGACCACCGGGGGGGGTGCCGGGCGGGCTCACACCGGGCGCGCCCGGCCCTCCCAGTACGGTTCCCGCAGCCGTCGCTTGTACAGCTTGCCGTTGGGGTCGCGGGGCATCTCGGTGATGAAGTCGACGCTCCGGGGCCGCTTGTAGCCGGCGAGCCGGTGGGCGCAGTGGTCGAGGAGGTCGGCGGCGAGGGCGGGCCCCGGGCGGTGTCCGGGGGCCGGTTCCACGACCGCCTTGACCTCCTCGCCCCAGTCGTCGTGCGGGATTCCGAAGACGGCGGCGTCCGCGACGGCCGGGTGGGCGAGCAGGGCCGACTCGATCTCGGCCGGGTAGATGTTGACGCCGCCGGAGATGATCAGGTCGATCTTGCGGTCGCGCAGGAAGAGGTACCCGTCCTCGTCGAGGTGGCCGAGGTCGCCGACGGTGAAGAAGTCGCCGATGCGGTTCTTGCGGGTCTTGGCCTCGTCCTTGTGGTACGAGAAGCCGCCGGTGTTCATCTTCATGTAGACGGTGCCGAGTTCACCGGGCGGCAGCCGGTTGCCGTCGTCGTCGAAGACCGCGAGTTCGCTGATGGGCCAGGCCTTGCCGACGGTGCCGGGCCTCTTCAGCCAGTCCTCGGCGGTGGCGAAGGCGCCGCCTCCCTCGCTGGCCGCGTAGTACTCCTCCACGCACGGCCCCCACCAGTCGAGCATGGCCCGTTTCACATGGTCGGGGCAGGGCGCGGCGCCGTGGATGGCGTGGCGCATCGAGGAGACGTCGTAGCGGTCCTTCACCTCGCCGGGCAGGGCCAGCAGGCGGTGGAACTGGGTGGGAACCATATGGGTGTGGGTGCAGCGGTGGGCGGCGATGAGGCGGAGCATCTCCTCGGGTGTCCACTTGTCCATGAGGACCAGCCGGTGGCCGATGTGCAGCGACGCGCCGGCGAACTGGAGAACGGCCGTGTGGTACAGCGGCGAGCAGACCAGGTGCACGTTGCCGTCGAACGGGCGGATGCCGAAGATGCCGAGGAACCCCCCGAGGTAGGCCTCCTCCGGCGGCTTGCCGGGCAGGGGGCGGCGGATGCCGCGGGGGCGCCCGGTGGTACCGGAGGTGTAGTTCATGACCCAGCCGAGGGTGCGGTCGGCGGGCGGTGACCCGGGCTGTCCGGTGAGGAGTTCGACGTACGGGCGGAAGCCCTGGACCGGGCCGACGGCGTACCGGTGCGTGTGCGGCAGACCGGCCTCGTCGGCGGCGGCGCGGGCCGCGTCGGCGAAGCGCTCGTGGGCGAGGAGGACCTTGGCGCCGGAGTCGGAGACGATCCAGGCGATCTCCGGTCCGACCAGGTGGTGGTTGACGGGCACGAGGTAGAACCCGGCCTGGCTGGCGGCGAGGTACGCGGTGAGGAACTCGACGCCGTTCGGCAGGACCACCGCGAAGGTGTCACCGCGTTCCAGTCCGGCCGTGCGCAAGCCGTGCACGAGCCGGTTGGCGGCGGCGTGCAGGCGTCCGGCGGTCCACTCCTCGCCGTCGGGGGCGACCAGGACCGCGCGGTCGGGGTCGGCGGTGGCCTGGGCCCAGAAGCCCACGGGCGCTCGGGTGTTCACTGTCCGCTCCTTCCGGCGATGCGGTTGACGCGGTCCACGGCCCGCTGGAAGCCGCGGGTGAGGTCGTCGAAGACCGCCTGGACACTGCGTTCGCTGGTCATCCGGCCGACGATCTGTCCGACCGGGGTGCCGAGCAGCGGGTCGACCTCGTACTTCTGGATGCGCGACACGGCCTCGGCGACGAGCAGCCCTTGCAGGGGCATGGGCAGGGTGCCGGGCCCGTCCGGGTCGTCCCAGGCGTCGGTCCACTCGGTGCGCAACTGGCGTGCCGGTTTGCCGGTGAGCGCCCGGGACCGGACGGTGTCCCCGGAGCCGGCCGCGAGGAGCTTGCGGGTCAGGGCGGGTGAGTGGAGGCCCGCTTCCGTGGTGGTCAGCCACAGGGAGCCCAGCCACACCCCCTGGGCGCCGAGGGCGAGCGCGGCGGCCACCTGCTGCCCGCTGCCGATGCCGCCGGCGGCCAGCACGGGCAACGGGTCGACGGCGTCGACGACCTCCGGGGTGAGCACCATGGAGGCGATCTCGCCGGTGTGGCCGCCCGCCTCGTAGCCCTGCGCCACGACGATGTCGATCCCGGCGTCCCGGTGCTTGCGGGCGTGCCGGGCACTGCCCGCGAGTGCGGCGACGAGGACGTCCCGGTCATGGGCGCGGGCGATGACGTCGGCGGGCGGTGAGCCGAGGGCGTTGGCGAGGAGCCGGATCGGGTAGTCGAAGGCGACGTCGAGCTGGCTGCGGGCGACCTGCTCCATCCAGCCCGTGATGCGCCAGCCGGACGCCTCGCCCTCGGCGAGCTCGGGCACGCCGTGTTGTGCGAGGGTGTCCCGGACGAACTGCCGGTGGCCTTCGGGGATCATCGCCTCGACGTCGGCCTCCGTGACGCCCTCGACCTTCTTCGCCGGCATGACGACGTCCAGGCCGTAGGGCCTGCCGTCGACGTGTGCCTCGATCCAGTCCAGGTCGCGTTTGAGCTCGTCGGGGGCGGTGTAGCGAACCGCGCCGAGCACGCCGAAGCCGCCGGCCCGGCTGATGGCCGCGGCGACGGCGGGGAACGGCGTGAAGCCGAAGACGGCGTGCTCGATTCCCAGTGTCTGGCTCAGCTCCGTCTGCATGGGCGCAGGATGCCGGAGTCCTCCGGAGGACGGAAGGGGTTTTCTGATGCTCCGTCAGATTCAGGCCGTGGCCGGTCGTGCGTGCGGTCTGTATGCGAAGACGCGCGGCGGACATACTGCACGGTACATGCGAGACGGTTGAGGCGAAGGGGTGTGTGCGGTGACCGACAGACCTGCGAGCGAACTGACCCGACGTCAACTGGGCAGGGCGGGGCTCGCCCTGGGCGGCGCGCTCGCCCTTTCCCCGTTGCCCGCCGGGCCCGCCTCGGCCGCTCCGGCGGGGACCGGCCACCGCCCCACCCTGCGGCACGGCTCCGCCGCCCGCGCCGGGCTGCTCTCCTCCCACCTGCGCCGGCTCGTCACCGACGCGGAGGCGTTCCTCGGGCCCTCGCCCAAGCACCCCTGGTACGCGGGCGCCGTCCTGCTCGCCGGACGCGGTGGCACGGTCGCGCTGCACCGGCCCATCGGCATGGCGGTGCGCTACCGGGCCTACGACGAGAAGACCGACACCGGCGTCGAGTTCCCGCCCGGCGAGCAGATCCCGATGGCCGAGGACACCGTCTTCGACCTGGCGTCGGTGTCGAAGCTGTTCACCTCGATCCTCGCCGTGCAGCAGATGGAGCGGGGCGCAGTGGGGCTGGAGGCGAAGGTCGCCTCGTACCTGCCGGACTTCGCGCGTGCGGGCAAACAGGACATCACGATCCGTCAGCTCCTCACCCACACCTCCGGTTTCCGCGCCTGGATCCCGCTGTACAGCACTCCGACGTACGAGGAGAAGCTCCAGCGCATCTGGGACGAGGCGCCGGTCAGCGCGCCGGGCACGGCGTACCTGTACTCGGACCTGAACCTCATCTCGCTCCAGCTGGTGCTGGAACGGGTCACGGGCCGCACCCTGGACGTCCTGCTCCGGGACGAGATCACCGGGCCGCTCGGCCTGCGCCGCACCCGCTACAACCCGCCCGCGTCCTGGCGGCCGAAGATCGCGGCCACGGAGGACGCGCGGGCACCGTGGTCCGGCCTGAACCGGGGCCTGGTGTGGGGCGAGGTGCACGACGAGAACGCCTTCGGCCTGGGCGGCGTCGCGGGCCACGCGGGCGTGTTCTCCGACGCGTGGGACCTGGCGGTGCTCGGCCGTACGCTGCTCAACGGCGGTGTCTACGGGCGGTCCAGGATCCTGACGCCGGAGTCGGTGGAGCTGATGTTCACCGACTTCAACACGGCCTTCCCCGGGGACGAGCACGGCCTCGGGTTCGAGCTCTACCAGCACTGGTACATGGGCGCGATGGCCACGCCGCGCAGTGCGGGGCACACCGGCTTCACGGGGACCTCGCTGGTGCTCGACCCGACGACCGACTCGTTCCTCGTCGTCCTCGGCAACTCGGTTCATCCGGTGCGCGGCTGGCGTTCCGGTTCGGCGCCCCGGGCCGCCGCGGCGAACAACATGGCGCGAGCCGTGCCGGTCCGGCCGGCGCGGGGACGCACGGCCTGGTTCTCCGGTATGGCGCTCTCCACCGCGGCGACCCTCACGCTCCCGGTGCTCGACACCTCCGCCGGGCGGGCGCGGCTGCGCTGCGCGCTGTGGTGGGACACCGAGCCCAGGGCCGACGTCCTGGTCCTGGAGGCCACGACCGACGGCGGCACGACCTGGCATCCGGTGCCCTTCACGACGTCCCGCCGCGGTCAGCGCCCCGAGCAGCACCCCTCGGGCTCGGTCACGGGCTGGTCCGGCCGGGTCTGGCACCAGCTCACCGCCGGCCTCCCGGCCGCGCGGGAACTCGCCCTGCGCTGGCGGTACGCGACGGACCGGCTGTACGCCGGACGCGGCTGCTACGTGGACGGACTGCGGGTGGAGGCGCCCGGGGACGTCCTGTTCGACGAGGCGCGTCCGACGGACGGGGCGCGCCTCAAGGCCGCGGGGTGGACGCGGGAGGGCGACTGAGCGGTCACCCTCCGGTGTTCTCCAGCACGGCCATGGCCGCGTTGTGCCCCGGCACCCCGCTGACCCCGCCCCCGCGCACCGCTCCCGCCCCGCACAGCAGCACGTTGGCGTGCCCGGTCTCCACGCCCCAGCGGCCCGTCCCGTCCTGGGCGTAGGGCCAGCTGAGCTCGCGGTGGAAGATGTTGCCGCCGGGCAGGCCGAGGTCCCGCTCCAGGTCGAGCGGGGTCCGGGCCTCGATGCAGGGGCGTCCGTCCGCGTCGGTGGCCAGGCAGTCGGCGAGGGGTTCGGCCAGGTGGGCGTCGAGCTGGGCGAGGGTGGACTTCAGCAGGTCCTCGCGTACGGCGTCGTTGTCCCGCTCGAACAGGCGGGCCGGGGTGTGCAGACCGAAGAGGGTGAGCGTCTGGTAGCCCTGCTCGGCGAGACCGGACCCGAGGATGGTCGGGTCGGTGAGCGAGTGGCAGTAGATCTCGGAGGGCGGCGCGGCGGGCAGCTCCCCGGCGGCGGCCTGGGCGTGGGCGGCGGCCAGCTGCTCGTAGCCCTCGGCGATGTGGAAGGTGCCGGCGAAGGCCTCCCGCGGGTCGACGGAGCTGTCGCGCAGCCGCGGCAGCCGCTTGAGCAGCATGTTGACCTTGAGCTGGGCGCCTTCGGCGGGCTCCGGAGGTGTGTCACCCGTCAGGCCGGCCAGGGCCTGCGGTGAGGCGTTCACCAGGACGTGGCGGGCGGCGACGGTGCCTTCGCCGTCGGCCGTGCGAAACGTGACCTCGGCGGTTCGGCCGTCCGTGGTGATGCGCAGCACCTCGTGACCGGTGGCGAGGACCGCGCCCGCGGCGCGTGCCGTGCCGGCGAGGGCGTCGGTGAGGGCTCCCATGCCGCCGACCGGCACGTCCCAGTCGCCGGTGCCGCCGCCGATCACGTGGTAGAGGAAGCAGCGGTTCTGCTTCAGGGAGGGGTCGTGGGCGTCGGCGAAGGTGCCGATGAGGGCGTCGGTGAGGACGACGCCACGCACCAGGTCGTCTTCGAAGCGCTCCTCGACGGCGCTGCCGATCGGCTCCTCGAAGAGCGTCCGCCAGGCTTCCTCGTCGTCGAGACGGTCACGCAGTTCGTCGCGGGTGGGCAGCGGCTCGGTGAGGGTCGGGAAGATCCGCCGGGCGGCGCGTCCGGTCATGCCGTAGAACGTCTGCCAGGCCCGGTACTCGTGGTCGGAGCCGGTGAGCCGGGTGAATGCCTCACGGGTGCGCCGCTCGCCGCCCCCGACGAGGAGACCGGTGGGGCGCCCGTCGCGCTCGGCGGGTGTGTAGGAGGAGACGGTCCGGGTGCGGACCCGGAAGTCCAGGCCGAGGTCCCGGACGATCTTCTTCGGCAGCAGGCTGACCAGGTACGAGTAGCGGGACAGCCGGGCGTCGACCCCGGCGAAGGGCCGGGTGGACACCGCCGCGCCGCCGGTGTGGTCCAGCCGCTCCAGCACGAGCACGGAGCGGCCGGCCCGGGCCAGATAGGCGGCGGCCACCAGGCCGTTGTGGCCGCCACCGACGATGACGGCGTCGTACGTCCGGCCTGCGCGGGGTCCCTCGGGTGCGGTCATGGTTCTTGGTAACACGGGCTGATCCGGGTCGGCCAGACGGCGCCTGCCCGCCCGCTAGGGGGGTCCGCAAAGTCCCGCCTGCCTCGCGACTGCCCGCACGCTCCCCCAAGCTCTCGGCTTCGCCCGAGCAGGGGGTACCCCCGCTCGCCGCACCGGGCGAACACCCCCGTACGACCAGTACACGGGTGCCCGCCCGGCACGCCGAGAGCACGCACCGAACGCCGCGGCGCCCGCCCTCCGGGCGAACGACGCGACCTTGCGGGCACCCCCAGGGGTCAGCGCGCGGCCGCGGCCCGCTGCTCCCGCAGGGCCGCCACTCTTCGGTACAGGGCCACGGCTTCGGCGCTGCGGCCGAGCTGCTCCAGGCAGTGGGCCTCGTCGTTGCGGCTGGCGAGGGTGTCGGGGTGGTCCGTGCCGAGGACACGTTCGCGGGCAGTGGCCACGCGCCGGTATGCGGTGAGCGCGTCGGCCCAGCGGCCCAGCCAGCCGAGGCCGACGGCGACCTCGCGCAGGCTGACCAGGGTGTCCGGGTGATCGGGGCCGAGGACCTGTTCGCGCAGGGCGGCGACCTCCCGGGACTCGGTGAGGGCCTCCTCCCAGCGGCCGAGCCGTCCGAGGTTGACGCAGCGGCCGTGGCGGGCGCGCAGGGTCTCGGGGTGGGTGGGGCCCTGGCTGCGGCCGCGGTCCTCGGCCAGGCCGCGGTAGAGGTCCAGGGCCTCCGCGCTGCGGCCGAGGCGGCCCAGGCTGATGCCGATCTCGTGCCGGGCGGCGAGGGTGTCGGGGTGGTCGGGGCCGAGGGCACGGCCGCGGGCCTCGGCGACCTCGCGGTAGGTATCCAGGGCCTCGGGCCAGCGGCCCAGCTGGCCGAGGGCGTAGGCGACTTCGTAGCGGGTGACGAGCGTGTCGGGGTGGTCCGGGCCGAGGACCCGGGCGCGGGCGGCGGCCACCTCGCGGGCCATGCGGTACGAGTCCTCCAGGCGGCCGAGGCGGCTGAGGTTGAAGGCGAGGTTGTGGCGGCAGCGCAGGGTGTCGGGGTGGTCGGGGCCCATGGTGTGCTCGCGGGCGGTGAGCACCGAGGTGTAGACGCGGTGGGCGTCGAAGGGACGGCCCAGCTGGCCGAGTACGTATGCCATCTCCTGACGGGCGGCCAGGGTGTCGGGGTGGTCGGCGCCGAGGGTACGGATCCTCGCCTCGGCGACGTGCTTGTACTCGCGCAGGGCGTCTGCGGCGCGGCCGGTGCGGCTGAGGGTGAAGGCGACCTCGTAGCGGCTGGAGAGGGTGTCGGGGTGGTCGGGCCCGAGGAGGTGCTCGCGTTCGGCGGCGACCGCCCGGTGCACCTCGCCCGCCTCCGCCCAGCGGCCGAGCCGTCCGAGGCTCAGGCCCGCGTTGTGCCGGCCGGCCAGGGCGGTCAGGGACGCCGTGGGCGGCGCGGGCCGCTGCGCCGGGGCGGGCTCCTCGATGACGGGGCCGGTGGCGGGCCGTGCGATCCACTCGCCGGACAGTCCTGCCGAGGGGTCCGCAGGCGTGGTGCGCAGCCCGGTGCCGGTCGCCCTGTGGCCGGTGGTCATGCCGCGGGTCCAGGACGGCAGCCGGGCGGCGCCCGCCGGACCGCCGGGGGCCGGGCGGGCCGCCGCGACGGCGGGCACGTACGCCGGAGCGGCCCGGTGGGCGCTGATCCGGCGGGCCAGCTCGCGGGCGTCGTCGGGGCGTTGCCCGGGTTCCTTGGCGAGCAGGTCGAGGACGACCCGCTCCAGGTACTCGGGCAGGTCGGCGCGGTGCTCGCGCGGCGGGCGGGGCGGGGTGTCGCGGTGGCCGACGAGGACGGCCCAGGCGTCGTCGAGGTCGAACGGCGGTACGCCGGTGGCGATCTCGTACAGGACGCACCCGAAGGAGTAGAGGTCGCTGCGGTGGTCGACCCCGTCGCCGCCGATCTGCTCCGGGGACATGTAGTGCGGGGTGCCCATGGCGATGCCGGTGCCGGTCAGCCGGGAGGTGAAGCCGATGTCGTGGCCGAGGCGGGCGATGCCGAAGTCGCAGATCTTCACCGTGCCGTCGGAAAGCCGCACGATGTTGGCGGGCTTCAGGTCCCGGTGGACGATGCCCTGTTCGTGGCAGTAGGCGAGGGCGGCGGCGACCTGCTCGGCGATCTCCATGACGTCCGCGACCGGCAGCGGGTGCTGCTTGTTGTCCTCCAGGAGCTGACTGAGGTTGCGGCCGTCGAGCAGTTCCATGACGAGGTAGAGGACGCCGTCGGCTTCGCCGAAGTCGTGCACGACGGTGATGCCGCGGTGCTGGAGCGCGGCGGCCACCCGGGCCTCGCGGCGGAACCGCTCCCGCAGCACGCGGGTGAAGGCGTGGTCGTGGTTCGGGCCCAGCGGTTTGAGGCACTTGACGGCGACGTGCCGGCCCAGGGACTCGTCCCGGGCCCGCCACACCTCGCCCATGCCGCCGCGCCCGATCAGATCGAGCAGCCGGTACCGGCCCTGGATGAGCCTGCTGTCCCCCATGTCGCGCGACGCTCCCCCCGGTAGCTGTTCGCCCGCCCCCTGGCCCACCCAGTATGGCGGGCTATCGTCCGAGTTTGTACGGTGCCGGGCGGGCACCGGGGCCGAGCCTCGCCATGGCCCGCAGGATGTGTTTGGGCGGGAGTTGCCACCGCACACGTGCGGGAACGCGGCGCAGCAGGAGGCCTGCGAGGCGCAGTTGGCGGGTGACGGTGGCGGGTGCGGGGGCCGGTCTGCCGTACAACTCGTGGGCGTACGGCGGCAGGGAGGCGTACGCCAGATATGCCACGCGCCGCCACAGCACCTCGCGCGCCGGTACGAGGAGCGGGTGCGTCGGGGGGCGGAGCAGGAAGTCGTCCACCTCGCGTGCCTCGGGTCCGGCGGCGAGGTCCGGGCGGACCGTGTCGAAGTAGGCGGCCATCTCCGCCCGGTCGCCCGGTACGGCGCCGGGGTCGAGGCCCACGAGGCGGGCGCTTTCGCGGTGTTCGGCGACATAGCGGTCGGCCTCGGCGTCGGTCAGCCGGAAGCCGGACCGGCGGGCAACATGGAGGTACGAGTCGATCTCGGCGCAGTGCACCCACATGAGCAGGGCGGGTTCGTCGACGCCGTAGCGCTCGCCCGTGTCCGGATCCGTCGCGGTCAGCATGCGGTGGATCCTGCGGACCCGGGCACCGGCGCGCTCGGCGGCGTCAGTGGTGCCGTAGGTCGTCGTTCCGACGAAGCTCGCGGTGCGCATCAGCCGGCCCCACGCGTCCCGGCGGAAGTCTGAGTTCTGCATGACCCCGCGGACCGCGCGCGGATGCAGGGCCTGGAGATACAGCGCCCGGACGCCCGCGATCCACATCACGGGGTCGCTGTGTACCTGCCAGGTCACCGATGCCGGACCGAACAGCCCCGGGTCCGCGCCGGTCATGCGCCTCACCTCCGCCCCGGCGGACACGATGACACAGGTCGAACAGCGGGTCGAGAGGCGCTCCTTCGAAACCGCGACCGTCCAGTCGTTGAGAATTCACCTACCCGGTTGATGGTTTGGTAAGGCTCCCCTTATATGCTGACGCCGCCGATCTCCCGCACGACAGGATCCGACATGCGCACCACCCCCCGCGGCCTCATGGCGGCGCTCGCTCTCACCCCTCTGCTGGCCGGCTGCTTCGCACCCGGCGACAGCGACGCGAACGGCGGGACGGGATCGGGCGGGCGGCTGCGGGTCGCGCTGGCCGTGCCGCCGGTACAGGCGCTGTCCCCGTACAGCAACGACGCCACCGTGCTGAGCAAACTGTCCGTCGCCGAGGGCCTCACCGCCCTCGACAGGAACGGCACGGCCAAGCCCGCTCTGGCGAAGTCCTGGAAGCAGAACGGCGCCACCACCTGGACCTTCGAGCTGCGCAAGGCCGAGTTCCAGGACGGCACCGAGCTGACTGCCCAGGCCGTCGTCAACGCGCTCGGCCACGCCGCCGCGGCCACGCCGAAGCCGCGCGTCCTGAGCGACGTGTCACTGACGGCCAAGGCCGACGACGCCGACACCGTCACCCTCACCACCAAGTCACCCGACCCGGTGCTGCCGCTGCGGCTGGCCAGCCCCGCGCTGTCGATCCTGTCGGCGAAGGCGTACGGGAAGGACGGCGCGGTGAGCCCCGTGGGCACCGGCACCGGTCCGTTCGAGATCACCCGGCTGAGCGGCAAGACCAAGGCCGCCCTCGACCGCTTCGACGGCTACTGGGGCGGCAAGGCGAAGGCGCCCGGCATCGACGTCAGCTGGATCGCGGACGGGACGGCCCGCGCCAACGCCCTGCGCGGCGGCGAGACCGACATCGCGGAATGGATCCCGACCGCCCAGGCGAAACTGCTCGACAAGAAGACCCGGCACGAAGTCCCCTCGGTACGCACCGACAGCCTGATCCTCAACACCGGCAGCGGTCTGCTCACCGACGCCGGCCTGCGCGCCGCCGCCCGGAAGGCCGTCGACGGCTCCGCGCTGGTCGACTCCGTCTTCGGCGGCTACGCCGACCCCGCGCAGGGCCTGTTCGGGCCCGCCGTTCCCTGGGCGGCCGGCAAGCGCGTCCAGGTGACGGGCCGTACCGGGGCCGCGTCCGCCGCCGAGGTGAAGACCGCCTCCAAGGGCGGGACCCTGCGGCTGGCCACCTACACCAACCGGGCCGAGCTGCCCGAGGCGGCGACCGTGCTCCAGCAGCAGCTGGAGAAGGCCGGATTCACCGTGAAGCAGGACGTGCGCGAGTACACGCAGATGGAGGGCGACCTCCTCGCCGGGAAGTACGACGCCCTCGTCTTCTCGCGGGTGACGCTCCTCGACACCGGTGACGCGGTCGACTACCTCGCCAGCGACTTCACCAGCGACGGCGTCTACAACATCGCCGGTCTGAAGAACGCCGCGGTGGACAAGGCCATCCGGGCCGCCGCAGCCGAGCGGGACACGGCCCGGCGCCAGGAGAAGGTCATGCAGGCGGAGGCGGAGATCCTGCGCACCGACGCGGTGGTGCCGCTGGTCCACGAAAAGGCCGTGCAGGGCATCGCCGCCGACGTCGAAGGCGTGATCCTCGACCCGCGCGAGCGGTCCCTGATCGACGTCGACACGCGCCTGAAGTAATCCGCATGAGCCTCGCGCACGCTCCCGCCGCCGCCCGCCCGTCCCTGTGGCCGGCGGCGGCCGGCCGTGTGCTCGCCGGCACCGCCCTGCTCGGCGCGGTGGCCCTGCTCCCCTGGCTGTCCGGAGCCGACCCAGCCCGGACGGTACTGCGGGCCCGCTCAGCCGACCAGAACCCCACACCTGCGGAACTCGCCGCCGTGCGCGACCAGCTGGGGCTGGACGAAGGCCCCCTGGCCCACCTCGCGCACTGGCTGGGCGGCCTCCCGCGCGGGGACGCGGGCGTCTCATGGGTCTCCGGCGCGCCGGTCATGCCGCAGGTGGGCACGGCCCTGTCGGTCTCCCTGACGCTGATGCTGGGCGCGTTCGCGGTCACGGCGCTGGTCGCCGGACTGGTGTGCGCCCGTACGGTCTTCCTCGGTGCCCGGCGCCGGCTGCGGCAGGACCGGGCGGGCACCACCGCCGCCGTGCTCGCGTCGCTGCCGAAGTTCCTGCTCGCCTCGGTGCTGGCCACCGTGTTCGGGGTGTGGTGGGGGTGGTTCCCGTCCAGCGGGTGGGAGGGGCCGCAGTCGATGCTGCTGCCCTCGCTCGCCCTCGGCATCCCGTCGGGCGCGATGCTCGGCGGCATGCTCGACCAGGCGCTGCCCGCAGCCTTCCACGAACCCTGGGCGCGCACGGCGTACGCCGTCGGCCTCCCGCCCGGCCGCATCGCCCGCAACGCGCTGCGCCGCACCCTGCCGGGCATCCTGCCGCAGCTGCTGCCGACCGTCGTGGCGCTGGTCGGCGGTGCGGTCGCCGTGGAGAAGATCTTCAACATCCCGGGGCTGGGCCGGCTCGCGCTCGACTCCGCCGTCGCACAGGACCTCCCGATGCTGCAGACCGCGACGCTGGCTCTGGTCCTGCTCGGCGTGTGCGCGGGCATCGTGATCCGCGCCCTGCGTCACTCCCTCCTCGGGCGGCCTCTGCGCGACGGCGCCCTGCCCGCCCTGCACCGCCCCCCGCTCACGGTGCCGTCCTGCCTGCGCTGGATCACCGGCGCCTGCGCCCTCGTCCTGCTCGCGCTGGTCACGGCGGGCCTGTTGCGCGACCCGCTCCAGGTCGACACGACGGCCCGGCTGCTGTCGCCGTCCCTCGACCACCCTCTGGGCACGGACGCCCTGGGCCGCGACCTGCTGGCCCGGCTGGGCCACGGCGCGCTGCGCACCGCGGGGGTCGCCCTGGCCGTCACGGCGGTCAGTGCCGTCGCCGGACTGCTGCTGGGCATGGCACCCCGGGCGAGCGCCGGTCCGACGGAGGTCGTGTCGACTCTGCCCGCCGTGCTCGCGGGCCTGCTGATCGCGGGCGTGACCGGGCCCTCGGTGTGGGGCGCCGCGAGCGCGGTCTGCGCGGTGGGCTGGACTCCGTACGCCGCCCAGACCGCCGCGCTGCTGGAGCAGGAGCGCGCGAGCGGGCACATCGCCGCGTCCGTCGCGCTCGGCGCGGGGCGGCTGCACCTCCTGCGCCGCCACCTGTTGCCCTCAGTGGTACCGGCCCTGCTGCGCAACGCCCTGCTCCGGCTGCCCACGACCGTGCTGGTCCTGGCCTCGCTCGGCTTCCTGGGCCTGGGCGAGCAGCCGCCCACCCCCGAGTGGGGCCGCCTCCTCTCGGAGAACCAGCCGTACGCCGAACTGGCCCCCTGGACCGTGCTGGGCCCGGCCGCGGCGCTCGTGGTGCTGTCGGTACTGGCGGTGACGGGCAGCGTACGGGGGCGGGCGAAAGGCGCGTAGAGGCGCCGGCTTCCGGCTGTCGGGCGCGGGGCGTCTCTCCTCAGCACTCTCACCGTGGCATCTGCCGCGGCCGGGCGGGAGGGGCGTTCGGGCCCCCGGCCGGGGCCGTTCGGCCCGTGGTGCGACGCCCGGGCCGGGCACAGGCTGAGGTGAGCAGTCCGAGGTCCTGAAGGGAGCCAAGCCATGACCTCCACGCCCAACCTGGCCTCAAGTCTCAGCGCCGGGCATCGCGAGCGGCTGATGCGGGTGGCCCGCGAGGTGTCCTTCGACACGGGCACACGCCTGTTCGAGGAAGGGCGGCACGCCGACCGGTTCTGGATCGTGCGGACCGGGACGGTCGTGCTCGACCTCCATGTCCCAGGGCGGCGGGCCGCTGTCATCGAGTCCCTGGGGCACGGCGAGCTGGTCGGCTGGTCGTGGCACTTCCCGCCGTACCTGTGGCAGCTGGGCGCGGAGGCCGTGAGCCCGGTGCGCGCCCACGAGTTCGGCGCGGAAGCCGTACGGGCGTTGTGTGCTCGGGACGCCGAGTTCGGCCGCGCGATCGCGGACTGGGTCGGCCGGGTGGTCGCCCACCGGCTGCACGCGTCGCGGGTCCGGCTGCTCGACCTGTACGCCCCCTACGGCAGCGGCAGCACGCTGTGAGCGGCCGGGGGTGAACGCGTTCAGACCACCGTGATCCGGCGCCCGGTGACGGAAACGGGCTCGATACGCAGCCACAGGTCGCGGCGGCCTCCCGCCCAAGGGGTGCTGTACGCCTGCGCTTCGAGGCGGGCGACCTCGTCCGGATCCGTCACCGTCGTGGCGGGTCCGCGCACCAGGACGCTCCAGCCCGCGCTGAACGCCTCGTCGATGCGGTCGGCCTCGAAAGCGACCTGGTGGCCGTCCGCCTGTGCCGGGGCCGTGCCGGGTGCGGTGCGGAAGACGATCCCGCCCTCGATGACGCTGTAGTTGACCGGGATGACGACCGGCCCGGCGTCCGCGGGCACGGCGAGGCGTCCCACCCCGTGCGTGGAGAGCAGGGAGCGGCACTCCGCCTCGGTCAGCTCCGTGAATTGGGGCGTGCGCGAGGCCCGGCCGAGGCCCGGCGGCAGTTCGGTGTCGCCGCCGGTCAGGTGCCACACCGTGGTCTTCAGTGCTCCCGCAAGCCGCAGGAGGGTGCCCGCGCCCGGGTCGGCCGGCGGTCGCTCCTCCAGGTACCGGAGGTACGCCGGCGACATGCCCGCCCGTGCCGCCGTCTCCTGCCGGCTCAGGCCGAGTTCAGTACGCCGCTGGGTGATCCGTCGGCCGAGGTCGCCCATCGGGCGGCCCTCCACGGCGTGTGACGCAGGCCGTTCGGTCATGACACGTCACCTCTCTCGTTCGTCAGGCCGCCCGGTAGGGGACGACTTCCTCGTGCGGCTCCTCGCCCAGTACGACTTTGAGCGCACCGGTGTCGGCGGCCCGGGAGAAGACGTCGTAGGCCTCCTCCATGTGGTTCAGCGGGAAGGTGTGCGTGACCAGCTGTCCGGTGGGCAGGCGGCCCGCGGCCGCCATCCGCAGCAGGGTGGGGGTGGAGTACGTGTCCACCAGCCCCGTGGTGATGGTGACGTTCTTGATCCACAGGTCTTCCAGATGGAGGGTCGCGGGCTTGCCGTGCACGCCGACGTTGGCGACGTGGCCGCCGGGCCGCACGACGCGCGTGCAGAGTTCGAAGGCCTCCGGGACGCCGACCGCTTCGACGGCGACATCCGCGCCCAGCCCGCCGGTGAGGTCCGCGATCAGCTGTTCGGGAGCCTCGCGGGCGTCCGCGACGGCGTCCGCACCGAGGCGTTTGGCCGCGTCCAGCCTGGTGGAAGCCAGGTCCACCGCGATGACGCGCTCCGGCGAGAACAGCCGGGCCGTCGCGACGGCCGCGAGCCCGACGGGTCCGGCGCCGACGACGGCGACGGTGTCTCCGGGCCGCACCTGCCCATTGAGCACGCCGACCTCGTAGGAGGTGGGGAAGATGTCGGCCAGCAGCACGGCGTCCTTGCCGTCCAGGGTGCTGGGCAGGGGGTGCACCGAGAGGTCCGCGTACGGCACCCGGACGTACTCGGCCTGGGTGCCGTCGGTCAGATGGCCCAGGATCCAGCCTCCACCGCCCCGGCACTGCCCGTACGTGCCCTCACGGCAGTACCGGCAGCGGCCGCAGGCGGTGATGCAGGAGACCAGCACGCGGTCGCCCGGCCGCACGGTGCGCACGTCGCCGCCGACGTCGACGATCTCGCCGACCGCCTCGTGCCCGAGGACCGTGCCCGGGCGCACCTCGGGGACGTCGCCTTTGAGGATGTGCAGGTCCGTTCCGCAGAGGGTGACGGCGTCGACGCGCACGATGGCATCGGTCGGTTCCCGGACGCCCGGGTCCGGGACGTCCTCCCATGCGGATCGTCCGGGACCGTGGAAGACATAGGCCTTCATCGGGGTTACCTCCTCCTCGTCGCCGCGGGCGGTGCGCCCGTTGTGCACCGCAGTTCCAGCTTGGCGCGGATCGGCCGGACGCGCTTGGGCCAGTCGGCCCCGGCCCCGGCCCCGACCCGCAGGGCCTTCCCCCGGGGACCCGACGCGTCTTTCGGGAGATGGCAGAGACGCTCTGATCGCTTCACACGAGGGCCGGCTCGTGGGCGATCCGCACCGCCCATGCCCTGATCCGCTCGAAGTCGCGGAAGTCCCCGCCCTTTCCGTTGCGCAGGATCATCCGCGCGACCCAGCCCTTCGCTCCCTCGCGGAGGCAGCCGCCGAAGGTGACGTGCTCCCTGACGTCGAGCCGGGACATGGCCCGCATCACCCCGGGTACGGGCGGGATGTCCCGCTCCGAGGCCGAGGCGTCGAGCGGGCCGCTGCTGAAGAACCACAGCGGGCGCCGGGCCAGGTCCTGCCGATGGCGGCGGACGAAGCGCCGGGCGACTTTGTGCCAGTGGCCCGCGTACAGGCCGCCGCCGACCACGACGGCGTCGTACGCAGCCACGCTCGGCACGGCGGCGGCCGGGAGCGCTTCGGCCGCCAGCCCCTCCTCGCGCAGGACCTCGGCGATGGTCCCGGCGATCTCCGCGGTCGATCCGTTCGTCGTCCCGTACGCGACGAGTACGTTCGTCGGCATGGCGGTCCGCCTCCTCTCACAGGTCGCGCAGCCGGTCGTCGGCCACGCTGTGCAGCAGTTGTTCGTCCGACCGCAGCCGGGTGTCGTCCAGCCGCCAGGTGAGCTCGTCGACGACCGCGACGACGCCGTCGGTCCGCCGGGCCATGGCGACGGCGATCTCCGTCTCGCTTCTGCGTTCCAGCCGTCCGGTGAGCGTGACCACGCCCTCGGTGACGGAGACGTCGATGCTCTTCGGCGTCAGCCACAGCACCCGCACCAGCACGTCGTCGACCACCTCGGCGCGAATGTCCGCGTCGGGCCGCAGGAAGACCCGGAGCAGGTCGTGCCGGGTGACGATGCCGATCAGCCGGTCCTCCTCGTCGAGCAGCGGCAGACTCTTCACACCGCGCCGGGCCATGGTGCGCGCGGCCTCGACGATGGTGTCCTCGGCGTGCGCGATGACGGGCGGCGCGCTCATGAGCCGGCCGGCGGTCGGGCCGGTCGCCGCGGCGTGCCCGCGGACGGGTGACCGCCGCCGGAAGCCGAGGCGGCGGCGTGAGCGGTGCGGGTCCGAGGCCGCGGCCAGGTGCTCCACGAGGTCGGACGCGGTGACGAAGCCGATGACCCGGTCGTCGTCGTCCACCACGGGCAGTCCGCCGATCCGGTGGTCGGCCAGCAGCCGGGCGACCTCTTCGAACGACGTGTCGTTCAGGGCTCGCACCACGTCCATGGTCATCACGGAGCCGACCTTGTCATGTTGCATGGTCTTCCTCCGAGTTCTCCGACTCTTCGAGCATCCGGCCGACGGGGCGCCGCCGCATGGGCTGTTCGGGGTCACCCGGGGGTCCGATCGGCCCCTGTCCGGAAGTCAGGACCGTTCGGGAACGACCGCCACGGGACAGGCCGCGTGCTGCCGGCACGGCATGCGTGCCCCTGCCGATGCGGAGGCCGAAGGGACCGTGGGGCTGTCTGGCGCCGACCACGAGCAGGGGGGCATCGGCCGAGGCGTCGAGCAGCACGGTCCCGGCCTGTCTCTCGACTCCGCCGGTGGATCCGGGGTGGCCGGTCGGCTCGTGCGCGGGCCGGTACCAGGCCCGTACGGCCTCGACCGGGACGTGAGGCCGGGCCGCCTCCCGGAAGGCGAACCGCACCGCGTCCGAGTCGGCCGGTACGTCGGGAACCCCCGAGGACAACGGGGTGGCCTCTTCACCGCCCGGGCCGGTTGTCGTGGTCGCCGCGCACCATGATCACCGGCCGTCGGCCCGCCCGGCGACGGCGAGGCAGACCGACCTCAGCAGCGGTTCGGCGGCGTCCCGGCTCCCGGTCCCCGGGGAAGACCGCGTGTTCGTAGCGCACCGGTCTCCACCGCTGGCTCCACCATCGAACGGCAGAGGACTTGGCCACAAGGTCGAAGGTCCCGGCATGACTACATGCGCGGCAACGGGTACCGGGGCGATGATCGAAGGAGAAGGAGAGAGCACACCACGGTCACCTGCCGTGAGATCCACAGCCTTCCCGCCTCGGCTCGTTCGGACCGCCCGCCGCCCTCTTCAAGCTTCATACGGACGGAGGCCCCCGCCATGCGACCCGTGATCACCATGGACTCGACGGCTCAGCGGAAGCGCGGAACGACCGGTCGTACTGGTACGCGCCGACCTCGACGACTTCTGGTGAGGTTGTGATGGCCTCGAAGTCGCGCGGGTCCCCCGACGACTTGCTGGAATCCGCCTTCCACAGTGCTGCCGCCCGGCATGTGCCGCTCCGGGCCGTCCTGGGCCGGAGCTTGCCGCCGCCGTACATCGCCCATGAGATGAGGAGGGACGCGCACGAACAACCGGGCCGCCCATGCCGTCCGTGGCGTGAGAAATATCCGGGCGTCAAGGTGACCGAGATCTTCCGGAGACCGTGATGAGCGAACAAGAGCCGCTCGCCCCTGTTGCCGCCTGGCGTGCTGTGGCCGCGTGCTTCCTCTCCTGCTGGGTTCTGCTCGCCCGGCGCTGGGTCCACCTGCCGAGAGAACGGGTGGGCACACGCATCCGCTTCGCGGACGGCACCGCGGCCCGGGTGTACCGGGAGACCCGCCTCGGCAGCGGCCTGGCGAAAGATCCGTGCATGCTGGTGGTCGCTTTCCGTCTGCGCCTGGTCCGCGGGCCCGGGCACGCGCTGTTCCGCGCCGAGAGCCTGCTGAACACCCCGCTGTTCGTCGGCTTCCCCGGCTTCACCTCCAAGTTGTGGCTGGCCCACGACAAGGACGGAAATTACCGCGGCCTGTACGAGTGGGACGGCCCACGGCGCGCCGAGCACTACGCACGTTCCCTGTGGCGGGTGCTGGCACTGGTCAGCGTGCCCGGTTCGATCCGCTACACCGTGCTGCCCGGGCTGCGCCGCGACGACGTCCTGGCGGACCCGGGCTTGATCGAGGGCGCGGCACGGGAGGACGACGCCCCGGACTGGTGGCGCGTCACGGACGAGACACCACCATGACGACGGACCTGCTGGTCGTCGGGGCGGGACCGACCGGCCTGACCCTCGCGCTGGAGGCCCACGACCACGGGGCGCGGGTCCGGATCGTCGAGCGCCGGCCCGAGCCCTTCCGGCCCTCCCGGGCCCTCATCCTGCACCCCCGCACTCTCGAAGTGCTGCGTCCCCTCGGGGTCACGGACCGCGTGCTCGAACGGTCTGACACCGCCCCGACCGCGGTTCTCCGGCTCGGTTCCCGAGCGGTCGAGACCAGGCTGGCCGACTTCGCACTGCCCGGGACGGCGTACCCGCATCTGTCCCTCGTGCGGCAGACGGACGTCGAAGAAGTGCTGACGCGGGCGCTCGCCGACCGCGGTGTGCGCGTCGAGCGCGGCACCGCCCTGGTCAGCGCCCGCGACGCCGATCGCAACGCGTCGGCCGTCCTGCGATCACCGCAGGGCACGGAGGAGTTCCCCTGTCTCTTCGTCGCCGGCTGCGACGGCCCGGCCAGTACCGTCCGGTCCTGTGCAGGCATCGGCTGGCACGACAGGCCCTACGCCGTGGAAGTCGTCCTCGCGGACCTCGATCTGACGAGTGACCTCGGCCACCCGAACTCATCCGGTGCACAGGTGTTCGCCGGGCGGGACGGCCTGGTGTTCCTCTTCCCCCTGGGAGAGCAGGCCGCTTGGCGGCTGCTGGCGACGCGGGCGGCCGATGGCAGGGCCGGACGGGATTTCGGCCAGCCCGGACCCGCCGTCCCGCGCGCAGAGCTCCAGCGGCTTCTGAACGACGCGGGCGTGCGGGCGCGAATCGAGCGCCTGGCATGGTCCGCCCGGGTGCCGCTCCGCTGCGGTCTGGCGCGGCGGTTCCGTGAGGGACGACTCTTCCTGGCGGGGGACGCGGCCCACAATTACTCACCGGCCACAGGCCAGGGCATGAACGCGGGCATCCAGGACGCGGTGAACCTCGGCTGGAAACTCGCCTTCGCGGCAGGCAGAACCGAGGTCGGGTTCCGATCGGGGCACGGCAACGACGTTCTGCTGGACTCCTACGAGCAGGAGCGCAGGGCGGCCGCCCACCGTCGGCTCCTCCTCACGCACGTGGCGTTCTGGGCGGAGGCGTCGACCGGGCGGATCCCCGGCTGGCTGCGCGGGGTAGCCGCCCCGTACATGTCCCCGGCCGTACCCGCTCTGATGGCTCAGCGCCGACTGGTCGCGGAGGCCATCCGTGTCATCTCGCAGCTGCGGGTCAACTACCGGAACAGCCCGTTGGCCGTGCAGGGAACACCTCCCCTGCGAGGCGCCCCTCGGCCGGGCGACCGTCTGCCGGACGCGACCGTCGCCGTCGGAGGGACCCCGCAGCGGCTGCACCGGCTGCTGGCCGGTCCGGGTGTGCACCTGCTGCTCCAGCGCGACGCCGATGCACCGCCGGAGGCGGCGACGGGGTCCCATGTCACCGTCCTGCGGCTGGCGAACAGTCCGGGCCGGGGGGTGGTGGCGGTGCGTCCGGACGGGCACGTCGGTTTCCAGTGCGGTGCCTCGGACCCCACCGGGCTGCTCGGCTGGCTGGCACTGGCCGGCGCGACGGCCTCCTCCCCGGCCCAGGCGTGACCGCAGGTCATCGGCGGCGTGGCCATCACCGACCTCCTGGAATACCCCCTGGGGTATTTCTGTTACGGTGAGAAGCAGATACCCCCCGGGGTACACCGTCCCCAAGAGGAGTCGTAGCCGTGTTCTTCGTCGACACCCTGGAATTCGAGGGCCTGGGCAACCGCAGCTATCTGGCCGGCGGGCCGGATGCCGCCGTCGTGGTGGATCCCCCTCGCGACATCGACCAGGTCATCGCGGCAGCAGCCCGCCGCGGGGTGCGCATCGCCTACGTGGCCGAGACCCACCTGCACAACGACTACATCAGCGGCGGCCTGGAGCTGGCCCGGACGACCGGCGCCCGCTATCTGGTTCCGTCCGAGGCCTCGGTCTCCTTCGAGCGCACGCCCGTCGCCGACGGTGACTCGATCGCGGTGGACGAGGGTCTGCTGCTGCGCGCCATGGTTACGCCCGGTCACACTCCGCACCACACGTCCTATGTCCTGGAGGAGGACGGCAGGCCCGTGGCGGCCTTCACCGGCGGCTCGCTCCTGATCGGCAGCGTCGGACGGCCGGACCTGGTGGAGCCGCGGCTGACCGAGCGGCTGGCCCGCGCCCAGCACGCCTCCGCACATCGACTGGCGGACACCCTGGACGACGACGTGCGGGTGCTGCCCACGCACGGATTCGGCAGCTTCTGCTCCTCGTCACAGGCCGAGGGGGTCACGACGACGATCGGGGTGGAGCGCAAGAACAACGACGCCCTGACCATGGACGCCGACACCTTCGTCGCGGAAATGCTCGCCGGTCTGGACGACGTGCCCGCCTACTACGCGCACATGGGCCCGGCCAACGCCTCCGGCCCCGCGCCCGTCGACCTCACCCCGCCACGAGCCGCGGATGCCGAGGAGATCTCCTCCAGGCTGGCGGCCGGCGAGTGGGTGGTGGACCTGCGCAACCGGGTCGCCTTCGCCGAGGGCCACGTGGCCGGCTCGTTCAACTTCGAGGGCGAGGGCAAACTGGCCACCTACCTGGCGTGGCTGATCCCCTGGGGGAAGCCCGTCACCCTGCTGGCCTCCACGCCGGAGCAGATCACCGCGGCACAGCGGGAACTGGTCCGCGTGGGCATCGACCGTCCGGCCGCTGCCGCCGTCGGGGACGCGCACGCCTGGGTCCGCGAGGGCGAACGACCGGCCTCGTTCCCGCGCGCCCGTTTCGTCGACCTCGCCGAGGTCCGCGGGCGCGGCGAACAAGTGGTGGTACTGGACGTGCGTCGTGACTCCGAACGCGCCGACGGGTACGTCGAAGGCTCGGTCCACATTCCCGTCCACGAGCTGCACGGCCGTCTCAGCGAGGTGCCCGCCGGAAGGGTGTGGGTGCACTGCGCCGGCGGGATGCGCGCGGCGATCGCCGCCTCTCTCCTCGACGCCACCGGCCGCGACGTGGTCGCCGTCGACGACGCCTTCACCGCGGCGGGCGAAGCCGGGCTGACCCTCACCGGGCCCCGCGCCACCAGCTGAACCGCATCGCCCCCTGCAACGGAGACACGCACCATGCCACCCTCGTTTCGCCGCGGCTCAGGCCGCCTCAGCCCTGAACAGGCCCACCGGCTGGTCGCCGGCAGGCAGGCCGTCCTGCTCGACGTACGTGAGACACCGGAGTGGAACGACGGCCATGCGCCCGGGGCACTGCATCTCCCCCTCAGTCGCCTGATGGCCGGAGCACCCCTTCCCGCCGGCGCGCGGGCCGGGCTCGTGGTGGTCATCTGCCGCTCAGGGAACCGTTCCCGTACGGCCGCGGGCATCCTGACCGCCTCCGGCCTGGAGGCCACCGACGTCACCGGGGGCATGACCGCCTGGACCCGGCAGGGCCTGCCGGTCACCGGCGGGAACGACAGCGGTGGTGTCACAGCGTGAGCGAGCTGGTCCTGGCCCTGGTCGCCGGAGGCACGGTGGGCCTGGCGCTCGGCGCGCTCGGGGGCGGCGGCAGCGTCCTGGCGGTGCCCGCGCTGATCTACCTGCTCGGCTTCACCCCGGCGGCAGCCACCACCGCCAGCCTGCTCATCGTCGTCGCCACCTCGCTGACCGCCCTGTACGGCCACGCCCGCGCAGGCAACGTGCGGTGGCGGGCGGGTGCCTTGTTCGCGGCGGCGGGACTGCTGCCCGCCGCAGCGGCAGGGGCCTTTGCGGTTCGGCTGCCGCAGCCGCTGCTGACGGCAGCGTTCGCCGCCGTGGCCGCCGTCGCGGCTGTCGGCATGCTGCGCCCGGCCCAGGATCGTCCGGAAGCGTCTCAGAGCGCGCGACCTGCCCGGGCCACCGGCGCCGGCGCCGGGCTGGGGGCACTGACCGGGCTGCTCGGCGTCGGAGGAGGCTTTCTCGCCGTCCCCGCCCTGGTCACGGTGCTGGCGTTCGAGATGCAGGCCGCGATCGGTACGAGCCTGCTGGTCATCTCCGTGAACTCCCTCGCCTCCCTGGCCACCCGGGGCGCAACAACGGCGGGCGTCGACTGGGCGGTCATCGCGCCGTTCACCGGGGCCGCGATCCTGGGTGCCTGGGACGGCAAGCGCCTGGCCGCAGCGGTCTCCGGCACCCTGCTGCGGCGCACGTTCGCCGTGGTCCTGCTGGCCGTGGCGGCATTCATGCTCGCCGACGCGCTGGTATGACCGGCCGGCCACAGCAGGCCGGAGCCGGCGGGCTCTGCTCAGGCCAGCGACAGAAAGAGCTTTTCCAGCCGGGCCCGCATCTGCTCACGGTCCTCGGAGGCCGCCAGGTCCCCGTCGGTCAGGCACTTTTGCAGGCCGGTGGCGATGACCGCGAAGCCCGCCCTGTCCAGCGCCCGGGACGCCGCCGCGAGCTGGGTGACCACGTCCTCGCAGTCGCGCCCCTCCTCGATCATCCTGATCACACCGGCGATCTGGCCCTGCGCCCGCCGCAACCTGTTGACCACCGTCTTCAGTTCTTCAGCCGCCATCGTCAGTTCCACGACCCACGCTCCTTCGGATACCCCCGCGGGTATCGTACCGAAGGGATGACGCACAGAGAGCAGAGGAAATTCCCGTGACGCACGACGCCTTCACCCCGGACCAGGCCAGCGCCCGCCTTCACGAGCTGACCGTCATCGACGTACGCACCCCCGGCGAATACGCGACCGGCCATCTGCCCGGCGCCCACAACATCCCGCTCGACCACCTCGACGCGGCCTTGCCCACTCTCCGGACGGCCGCCGAGCGCGGTGACCTCCTGGTCGTGTGCGCCTCGGGCGCCCGTTCCGCCGAGGCCTGCCGGCGGCTGGCGGGGGCCGGCGTCCCCGCTGTCACCCTCACCGGAGGCACCAGCGCCTGGACGCAGCTCGGCCACGACGTCCACCGTCCCACCGGCACCCGCACTCCCTGGACGATGGAACGCCAGGTCCGTCTGACCGCCGGCTCCGTCGTCCTGGCGGGCCTGCTCGCCGGACGGCTCAGGCCCGGGGCGCGGTGGCTCTCCGCGGGCGTCGCCTGCGGTCTGGTCTTCTCCGCCGTCACCGACACCTGCGGCATGGCCCGCCTGCTGGCCAGACTCCCGTACAACCGGCCGAAGGCGACGGACCTCGATGCCACTCTCACCGCGCTGAGCGGCGGACGTACCTCGGGCTGAGCGCTCGGGCGGGAACTGGTGGAGGGGGCGAGGAGCCGCATCGCGACCGGCCCCACCGGGCTGGGGACGGCCTCCCGTCGGCCCTGTCCGCTGCCGCTGCGGGCGCGGTCAGCTGCGTCCGGCGACGACGGCGTTCTCGGGCACTTCACGAGCAGCGGGGGGGCTGAACATCGGACGCCGGGCGGCCTACGGGTCGCGGCGCCACTCCCGGTACGCGGCTACGGCCGTCGGCAGTGTGGGGAAGATCCGCTCGGGCCCGACGGTGTCCGTGAGGCCGTACGCCGTCAGGTCGGCCAGCAGGTCCCGCTTGACGCGCGCGAGGGCGAAGACGATGCCGCGGTCGGTGAGTTCGCGGCGGAGTGCGTCGACGGCGTCCAGGGCGGTGATGTCCACCTCGACGTTGGCCTCGGTGTTGAGGACGAACCATCGGACCGGGCCGGTCTGTACGTCGACCGCGGTCAGGGCCCGGCGGTGGAAGTCCTCCGCGTTGGCGAAGAACAGCGGGGAGTCGTAGCGGTAGATCAGCAGGCCGGGGATGGTGCGGGCCTCGGGGTAGTCGTCGATGTCGTGCATGCCGGCGACTCCGGGGACCAGTCCCTGCACGGCGTCGTGCGGGCGGGCGACCCTGGCGAGCAGCTCGGCCACGGACAGGCCTACGGCGACCAGTACCCCGTACAGGATGTCCAGGGCGAGGACCCCGGTGAGGCAGCCGAGCGCAAGCAGCAGTTCCCGGCGGCGGAAGGATGCCAGTCGCCGGAAGCCCGCCAGGTCTGTTCCTCGCCATGGGTGCCGTCAACGTCGGGGCGAGCCTGGTGCACGGCTTCCCGGTCAGCAGCAGCGCCAGCCGCACCGCGCTCGCCTCCCTGTCCCACCCCGAAGGCAGTGCTGGGCGCCCTCGTGGTCTCCTGGTTGGTGTCCAGCGTGTCCGTGTCCGTGTCCGCGTCCCGGTTCCGGTCGGCGAAGGCCCGCGCGGTGAGGATGAAGTCGGTGTAGCCGACGAGGAGGACGCCCAGCGCGGGCACCACCAGGTTCGGCAGCTCGGTCAGGTCCGGCACGGCGAGACCGGGCAGGCCGGCCGGGACGTCACCGATCACCTTGATGCCGTGCCGGTCGTCGAGCCCGAACCCTGCCACGGCAGCGGTACCCAGTACCACCGCCAGCAGGGAGCCGGGGACGGCGCGGACGTACCGGGCGATGGCCAAGAGGAACGCCAGAGCGACGGAGGCGACGACGACCGTGGCGGTATGGGCGTCCGCCAGGTTCCGGACGAAGGACATGAGCTGTGGGAAGAACGTGGAACCCGCGGTGTCGACGCCGGTCAGCTTGGGCAGTTGGTCCACCGTCATGATCAGCGCCACGCCCGCCAGGTACCCGAGGAGCACCGGCCGGGACAGCAGATCCGCGAGGAAGCCGAGACGTGTCGCCCAGGCCGCCACGCACAGCAGTCCCACAGCAGTCGCGAGTGTGGCCGCCAGCGTCGCGTACCGGGCCGGATCTCCGGCGGCGAGCGGGCCGACCACCGTCGCCGTCATCAGCGCGGTCGTCGACTCCGGGCCGACCGAGAGCAGGCGGGAGGACCCGAGCAGGGCGTACAGGACGAGCGCGGGCAGGATCGCCCACAGCCCGGCGACCGGCGGCAGCCCGGCCACGCCCGCGTAGGCCATCACCTGGGGCACGAGGTACGCGGCCACCGTCACGCCGGCCACGACATCGCCCCTCAGCCACGAGCGCCGGTAGCCGAGGAGGGTGCCGAGTCCGGGCATCGGACGGCGCCAACCACCCGATCGCAGAGCAGGGTCGCCCGAACTGCGAAACATGGTCCTCCTTCTGACAAGTGGCCTCAAGAATCCACTGGCCAACGCACCATGCGAAGAGGGCTGTCGGCCCACCTCCTGCCGCCGCCCACAGGGCCTGCTGGCCCCCGCCTCGGGACCTGCGGCCCCTGCACCACCGGCCCCCGGGCCACCACGCTGGAGTCGAATCCCCGGACGAGGAGGCAGAACGTGATCCGCAGTGTCGTCGTAGGTCTCGATGGCTCGGCTGAGAGCCGTGCCGCGGCGGAGTGGGCGGCCCGCGAGGCGAAGCGGCGTTTCTTGCCGCTCAAACTGGTGCACGTGTGGGAGCCGGTTCCCGCGCCCGTCGCCCTGGCACAGTTCCTCGGTGCCGAGGCGCAACAGGGGTGGAGCGAGCGTGTTCCACGCGAGGTGATCGAGGACCTCAAGCTGCGTCATTCCGGACTGGACGTATCGGTGGAACAGGCCCCCGGCCGGCCCGCCGAGGTGCTGACCGATGTGGCGAAGGGCGCCGAGCTGCTGGTTCTCGGCTCCCGAGGGCTGAGCGGTATCGGAGGATTCCTCGTCGGCTCCGTGGGCCAGGCCGTCGTGGCGCACACGGAGCAGCCTGTGGTTCTGGTCCGTGCCGGCGAGAAGGCCACCGGCGGGCCCGTCGTCCTCGGGCTCGACACCGACCACCCCGACGACACGCTGCTCACCTTCGCCTTCGAGGCGGCGGCCCGCCGTGTCACACCGCTGCGGGTCGTCCACGTCTGGAACCCGCCGCCGTACTTCGCCTACGGTCTGCCCGCCGACCCCGAACTCGACGCAGCGCTGGGCAAGCAGGACGCTGCCACGCTGGCGGAGGTGCTGAACCGCTGGAAGGAGAAGTACCCGGCCGTCGAGGTCATCGAGGTGTCCCGCGCTGGCAGTCCCGCCGTCCACCTGGTCGACGCCTCCCGCGACGCGTCCCTGGTTGTCGTCGGCCGCCGGACGCGCCGCAGTCCGCTCGGCGCCCACCTAGGCGCCGTGACGCACGCCGTGCTGCACCACGCCACCGCCCCGGTCGCCGTCGTCGCGCACGACTGACGCACCGAGCTGATGGCCCGGCCGCGGGGCCGGGCCACATTTCCCGCCTGCGCGCCGAGCTCGGCCTGGAGCGGCGCGCCCAGGCGCGGTCATCGCCACGCAGACCCAGGAGCGAGTGCGGCACGAAGCACGCTGAGCCTTCACTCGCGGATGTGCCCGACGGCTCCGCCCTGCGGTGGAGGGTGATCAACCGCCCCACGGGAGGAGAGCACATGCAGATCGTTTCGCGCACCAAGGGACGATCGGCGCCATCTGAGCAACAGAGGACCTGGCGCATCGTGGTCCGCCAGGGGCGCCTCGGTGGGCGGATTCCTGGTGCTCGGCCGGGCCGCCGCCGGGCTGACGCTGCTCTCGTCCATTCTGCCGCTGCCGAGATCAGGGAGCTGCCACCAGGCCCACAGGCCCGGCGGGCAGCCGCGGCGCCGGCGCAGATCGAGGACCTTCGCCCGGCCCGCTCCGCTCCGCCTCACGGGTAGCCGCGCGCTCCGTCGAGCTCCCGGCCCGTGACGATCTCGGACTCGATCCGCACGAACACGGCCCCTGGCAAGGGCATCCAGGACGTGGGGCCGTCCCGGGACAGCCGCTCGTGCTCGGCCTGGTCGGTCACCACGGCGGCCCGCCCGGTGACGACCACGCTCCAGCCGGACCGGGTTGCCGCGTGGAACTCGTCCGCCTCGAAGGCGACGACGCCACCGTCGATGGCGCGGACGAGGTCCGAGTCCGGCGAGGTGCACAGCAGGACGGAGGTGTCCGTGTCCAGGGAGAAGTTGACGGGGAGGACCGCGGGCAAGGCCTGCCTGGTATAGACCACGCGGCCGACCGGCGCCTTGGCGAGCAGGCGCAGGCTTTCCTGCCGGTCGAGTGCGCGAAAGGCGCCGTTCTGGTACATCAGTCCATCGTCGTCGCGGCCGTCGTGTGGGGGTAGGGCCGACCGGCCCTACCCCCACACAACGCGAGGAAAGCCGATCGCAGCGCCGTTCCCGGCGCCGTGGCCGGGCCGCGCGGGGTCATGAACAGCCGGACGCGCGGACCCGTCCCATGCGGTGCGACACGGGCCGTTCTCCCGTACGGCCGGGACCGATGGCCCCTCATTGCCCGGGCCGCATCCGGTTCAGGATGGGGTCACTGAGAACCGTGTACCAAGCGAAGAGACGGGTCCGGCTGATGTACACCAACGACGGTTTCCACGAACTCGGACGGCAGGAGTGCCTGCGGCGGCTGGCCAAGGCGCCCGTCGGCCGCATCGTCTACACGCGCCAGGCCCTGCCCGCCGTCCTGCCGGTGAACTTCGGTCTGGACGGCGAAGGCGCGGTGGTGCTGCGCACTTCCGCGGCCTCGGAACTGGTCCGCGCGATCGACGGTGCGGTGGTCGCCTTCGAGGCCGACGACGTCGACCCGGTCCGGCACTCCGGCTGGAGCGTCGTCGTCACCGGCGCGGCCGTGGTGGTGACCGACCCCGCCGAGCACAAACGCCTGTCCCGTACCGTTCCGGCCTCCTGGGTGCCATCGCCCCAGGAAGTCTTCGTCCGTATCGAGCCCGAACTGGTCACCGGGCGTGAACTCGTCGGCGGAAGCACCCTGTACGGGGTGGACCTCACCGCCTGAGCCCCTCTTTCCGGATCGCATCGCCGCGATCCGGCACGCCGGACGAACCTGCACGAGTCATCGGCGGCGGTAGCACATTCAGCAGCTGGGGAATCCGGAGAGTGGAATCCGGTCATCAGGGACCACTGGCCCTGGCCTCCAGTCCCCCGGACAGGGAAGGATTCCCATGGAAACAGAAGAGGACATCACAAGGAGTGACTGATGGCGGACAGTGAGCAGGCCGGCACCGGAGGCCCCATCCGGGTCTTCCTCCTGGACGACCACGAGGTCGTACGGCGCGGTGTGCACGACCTGCTGAACGACGAGCCGGACATCACGGTGGTCGGTGAGGCCGCCACGGTCGAGCAGGCCCTGGCGCGCGTCCCCGCGCTGCGCCCCGATGTGGCGGTCCTCGACGTCCGCCTGCCCGACGGTGACGGCGTGACCGTGTGCCGTGAACTGCGCTCGAGCATGCCCGAGCTGGCCTGCCTGATGCTTACCTCGTTCGACGACGAGGAGGCCCTGCTGGACTCGATCATGGCAGGTGCGTCCGGGTACGTCCTGAAGCAGATCCAGGGCTCGGACCTGGTCTCAGCGGTGCGCACCGTGGCCCGTGGCCAGTCGCTGCTGGACCCGAGCGCCACGACCAAGCTGATGGCAAGGCTGCGGGGAGGTCAGAAGCAGGAGGAAGAGCCGGACGCCCTGCCGGGGCTGACCGAGCGGGAGCGGGAGATCCTCGCCCTGATCGGCGAGGGCCTGACGAATCGGCAGATCGGCCAGCGGCTGTATCTGGCGGAGAAGACGGTGAAGAACCACATCTCCCGCCTGCTGGCCAAGCTGGGCGTGGAGCGTCGTATCCAGGCCGCCGTCATCGCCACTCAGGCGCAGGACCGGCTGCGCGGCGAGGGACGCTGAGGCGAAGCCGGGAGAGCGGCGAGGCATGCCGACGCCTCCCGCCCCGGCCCGCTGCCGCCGCGCCTGGGCCGAACGGCCCCCGGTTCACCCCCTTGGGCCCAAGCCCCGCCCCACCCGCCGGCGGAAGGCTGATATCGCACCCGGACGACACCGGGCGTCGCGAACCCGTCGGGGAGGACGAGGGACATGACCGTACGCGTGGGCATCAACGGCTTCGGCCGCATCGGACGCACCTACCTGCGCTGCGCACTGGAGCGTGCGGAGAGCCCTGCCGGCACCTCCATCGAGGTGGTGGCGGTCAACGACCTCACCTCGCCGGAGGCACTGGCCCATCTGCTGGCGTACGACTCGACTTACGGGCGGCTCGGCCGCGTCGTCGAGCACGACGACGGTTCGCTGACCGTCGACAGCCACCGCGTCGCCGTCACCGCGGAACGCGACCCCGGCGCCCTGGCCTGGGGCGACCTCGGCGTGGACGTCGTCATCGAGTCCACCGGCCGCTTCCGCACCCGCGAGCAGGCCGGCCTGCACCTGGGGGCGGGAGCGCGCAAGGTGCTGCTGTCGGTTCCCGGCAAGGGCGTCGACGCCACGGTGGTGATGGGCGTCAATGAAGGAACGTACGACCCGGACCGGCACCACGTGGTTTCCAACGCTTCCTGCACCACCAACTGCGTGGCCCCGATGGTGAAGGTGCTGGACCAGCACTTCGGTCTCGTCAAGGGGCTGATGACCACCATCCACGGCTACACCAACGACCAGGTGGTCCTCGACGGTCCGCACAAGGACCTGCGCCGGGGCCGCAGCGCCGCTGTCAACATCATCCCCACCAGTACCGGCGCGGCCCGCGCGGTCGGCCTCGTCCTGCCGGAACTGTCCGGCACCCTGGACGGCATTGCCGTACGCGTCCCCGTCGAGGACGGGTCGCTGACCGACCTGAGCGTGGTGCTCGACCGTCCGGTGACCGCCGACGAGGTCAACGCGGCCTTCCGGGAGGCCGCCGACGGGCCGCTGAAGGGCATCCTGCGGGTGTCCGACGCGCCGATCGTCTCCCGCGACGTCGTGGGGGACCCCGCCTCGTGCGTCCTGGACGCCCCGCTGACCCAGGCCCACGGCGACCTGGTGAAGGTCTTCGGCTGGTACGACAACGAGTGGGGGTACACCAACCGGCTGCTCGACCTCACGGAGTACGTCGCCGCGAGGCTGCCGCGGACCTGACCAGGCCGCGCGTGCTCCCTCCTGGCAGGGCTGATCTTGTGTCCTCCTCGCGCGCCGACCGCTACCGTGGCAGTGAGCGGACGGCGGTCGGCTCTACGCGGAGGGTTGGAGGATCACGTTGTCAGGCTCCGAGGAGGCTCGGAAGGCTCAGGTGAGGCTCCCCCAGCTCAGGCTGGACGAGTTGCTGGAGGAGTTGCAGGCCCGCATCGACGCGGCCCGGGGAACCCAGGACCGGGTGCACAGTCTGCTGGAAGCGGTGCTGTCGGTCGGCCGGGAACTGGACCTGGAGCAGGCGCTGTACAGCATCGTGGAGGCTGCGACGGCCCTGGTGGACGCCCAGTACGGTGCACTCGGCGTGATCGGCCCGGACGGCAAGCGGTTGTCGGCCTTCCACACGGTCGGCGTCAGCAAGGACCAGATCGCCCGCATCGGGAACTACCCGGAGGGGCACGGCATCCTGGGCGAGCTGATCCGCCACCCCGAGCCGCTGCGCCTGCCGAAGCTTTCCCAGCATCCGGCCTCCTACGGTTTCCCACCGCACCATCCCCCGATGAACACGTTCCTGGGGGTCCCCATCCGGGTCCGGGACCAGGTGTTCGGCAACCTGTACCTGACCGAGAAGCGGGGCGGGACCGACTTCGACGACGAGGACGAGGCCGTCCTGTCCACCCTCGCCGTGGCCGCCGGCGTCGCCATCGACAACGCCCGCCTGTACGAAGAATCCCGGCTGCGCGAGCGGTGGCTGCAAGCGAACGCCGAGATCACCCACAGCCTGATGTCCGGCGGCGACCAAGCGGAGGTGCTGCGGCTGATCGCCGAGCGAGCGCGGGACATCACCGGTGCCGGACTCGCCGTGGTCGCGGTGCCGATGCAGGACACGGACACGCTCGCGGTGGAGCTGGCCATCGGCCGGCAGGCGGAGGCACACCGCGGGCTGGTGCTGCCCGTCGAGGGCAGCCTCATCGGGCGGGCCTTCACCGATGTGGCACCGGTGACCAGCCCGGACGTCTCCCAGGACGACCGGATCTCGGCCGGTCCGCCGCGCTATTCCGGCCTGGGTCCGGCCGTCGCTGTGCCCGTGGGGACGGGGGACGGCGTACGCGGGGTCGTGCTGCTGGTGCGTGAGGCGGGCGCGAACGAGTTCACCCAGAAGGAGATGGAGCCGCTGCAGGGCTTCGCCGCGCAGGCCGCAGTCGCCATGGAACTCGCCGAACGCCGTCAGGACGCCGAACAGATCGCTGTTCTTGAAGATCGCGACCGGATCGCTCGGGACCTGCACGACCTGGCCATCCAGCGGCTGTTCGCCACCGGGATGACCCTGCAGAGCGCCGGCCGCCTCATCGAGCACGCGCAGGCCTCGGAGCGCGTGCTGCGGGCCGTTGACGACCTCGATGAAACCATCAAGATCATTCGGTCGACGATCTTCGGCCTGCGCACGCGCGATGACGACGCGGCCCCCAGTCTGCGGTCCCGAGCGATGCGCGTGGTCGGTGAGGCCGCGCCCATACTGGGTTTCGCGCCCAGTGTGCGCATGGAGGGTCTGCTCGACACTCATGTGCCGAGGGAGACCGCCGATCACATCGTGGCCGTGCTGTCCGAGTCCCTCACCAATATCGCCCGCCACGCGCACGCCGACCGCGCCGAGGTGATGCTGGAGACCGACGGCAACGAGGTGCGCCTCACGGTCACCGACAACGGTGTGGGCGTACCCGAGGGGGGCCGCCGCAGCGGCCTCGCCAACATGGCCGTGCGGGCCAGGAACCTCGGCGGGGACTTGGAACTCGCCGGCCGGGACGGCGGCGGAACGCGACTGGTGTGGCACGCCCCGGTGCGGGAAGGGCAGGGCCCCTCGGAAGGGTGATCATGGCGAGGCACCAGGTGCTGCCTCCGGGTCAGCTGGGCGTCTGTTTGACCGTTCGAGGTCCCGCCACCGGCACCGCTCGGCGCGGCGGCCTGCGCACGCGCTCGTCGCGCCCCCATGGCGCCGGAGTACCTCACCTGCCTGGATCCTTCTGCACCCCCGCCTGAGGGCACTCGGCCAGGCGCATCCCGCCGGCGGACCGGTGAGCGGATCACCCGGCATCCAGCGCCTCGCGGTCCGTGCGTGGGGCCAGGCGGGCCTGACGGGGAGAGCCGCAGGCCACACACCCAGGGCTGAGAGCTGCGTGTCCCGAACCCGGTGGCGGCTCTCCGCCGCGCAGGGCCACGCCCAGCACCAGCACAGCTGTCCGGGTCGCGGCACCAGCGCGGCGGACCGGACAGCCGGTCCGCCGCCTCATGGCCCGCCGGGTTCGTCGTATCGCGCCGAACGGCCCCCCGGCCCAGGGCCGTTCAGCCCGCTGCCGTGGACCTTCGGCCTCCGGCGCGAACCAGCGCTGCCCAGGACAGTGAACGGTGTCGGGAACCAACCGGACCATCCCTGAAGGGATCACCGTCATGGCCGTGCACGATCACTCACACCGGAGTGCGGGTCTCCACCTGCCGTCGTTCCGAGGGAACCGGACGTCCACCGCACCCGAGTCCGCCGTGTCGGCACGCGAGGACACACACACCGCGCGGGCCTACGTCTTCGGTTCCGTGCGCCTCCTCATGGGCTTCATCTTCCTGTGGGCCTTCCTGGACAAGACGTTCGGATTCGGTTACGCCACCCCGTCCGGCAAGGGCTGGATCGACGGTGGATCGCCGACGAAGGGGTTCCTCGGCTCCGTGTCCGTCGGGCCGATGGAGCCGACGTTCCACGCGTGGGCCGGCGCGGCCTGGGCGGACTGGCTGTTCATGCTCGGTCTGCTGGGCATCGGCCTGGCACTGGTCGCCGGGATCGGACTGCGCCTGGCAGCGGTGGCGGGGACCGTGATGATGGCACTGATGTGGGTCGCGGAGTGGCCACCGGCCCAGCACCTCTCGGACGGTTCGCCGAGCATGTCGACGAACCCCTTCGCCGACTACCACCTCGTCTACGCCGCCGTCCTGATCGCCCTGGCCGCCGTCTCCGCGGGCGACACCCTGGGGGCCGGCCGGCTCTGGGCCAGGCTCCGGTTCGTCCGCGACTACGGCTGGCTGCGCTGAACGCGGGGATGCGGTGGCTCGCCACCGGGCCCGCCGCCCGGGCAGTGGGAGGGACGGTCGCGTCCCGGTCCGGGATCAAGGGCCCCTGCACTGCCCGCCGCCGCCCGCGCACGACCCTCGCATCGGATCCCTTGCTTCACTTCTGGAGGTTGAGAACATGTCCCGCACCATCACCGTAGGTCTCGACGGCTCGTCCGAGAGCCGGGCCGCCGCCGAGTGGGCGGCCCGGGAAGCGAAACTGCGCGGGCTGGCGCTCAGGCTCGTCCATGTGTGGCAGCCGGTGCCAGAGCCCATGGCCCAGGCACCGCTCCTCGGCGCCGAGACCCACCAGCACTGGACCGAGCGGATCCCGCGCGAAGCCGCCGCGGGTCTGCGGCTCCGGCACCCGGGCGTCGAGGTGAGCACGGAGCAGTGCTCCGGCAACCCCGCCGAGGCGCTGTGCTCGGCGGCGGAGGAGTCCGCGCTGCTGGTCCTGGGATCGCGCGGCATGAGCGGGATCGGCGGGTTCCTGGTCGGCTCCGTCGGCCAGGCCGTCCTGGCGCATGCCGAGCTGCCGGTCGTCCTGGTCCGCGCGGGCGAGCAGGCCGCCGACGAACACGAGACGGACCCCACCGGCATTCCGTCGGCGGCAGCCCCTTACCGGCCCGTCGTGCTCGGCCTGGACACCGGTCGGCCGGATGAAGGACTGATCGAGTTCGCCTTCGACGCGGCGGTGCGCCGCGCCACGTCCCTGAGGGTCGTCCACGGATGGAACCCGCCGCCCTACTACGCCTACGGCCTGTCCGCCGATCCCGGATTTCACGACACCCTCGCCCAGAGCGAGGCCGCCGGCCTGGCGGAGCTGCTGCGCCCGTGGCGGCAGAAGTTCCCGGACGTCGAGGTCCTGGAGGAGTCCCGCCACGGCAGCCCGGCCCTGCACCTGATCGACGCCTCCCGCGAGGCATCCCTCGTCGTCGTGGGCCGCCGGGTCCGCCGCAACCCGCTCGGCACCCACATCGGTCCCGTCACACACGCCGTCCTGCACCACGCCACCGCGCCCGTCGCCGTCGTCCCGCACGACTGAGCATCCTGAGGAGAAGCAGTCATGAAGGCAGCAGTCGTCCGGGCCTTCGGTGAACCGCTGGTCATCGAGGAGCGCCCCGACCCCGAGCCCGGCCCCGGCCAGATCCGTGTCCGTCTCGAGGCGTCCGGGCTGTGCCACACCGACATCCACGCCGCGCACGGGGATTGGCCGGTCAAGCCGAACCCGCCGTTCGTGCCCGGGCACGAGGGCGTGGGTCTGGTGGAGGTCCTCGGCGAGGGCGTCACCCACCTGGCCGCCGGGCAGCGGGTCGCGGTGCCCTGGCTGGGCCGGGCCTGCGGGCGGTGTGAGCACTGCCTGTCCGGCTGGGAGACCCTGTGCGAGCAGCAGATCAACACCGGCTACGGCTGCGACGGGGGGTACGCGGAGAAGATGCTGGCCTGGGCCGACTTCGCCCAGCCGGTGCCTGAGGGTGTCACCCCGTTCGACGCGGCCCCGCTGACCTGCGCGGGCGTGACGACGTACAAGGCGCTGAAGGTGGCCGACGTCCGGCCCGCTCAGCTCGTCGCGATCTCCGGTGTCGGCGGGCTGGGACACCTGGCCGTGCAGTACGCGAAGATCGCCGGCGCCACCGTCGCCGCGATCGACGTCACCGACGACAAGCTGCGACTTGCCCGTGAGCTGGGTGCCGATCTCGTCATCGATGCCCGCAAGGACGACGTGGCAGCGGTGCTGAAGCGCCACGGCGGTGCGCACGCGGCGATCGCGCTCGCGGTGAACGAGGCCGCGTTCACGGCGGTCGACTCCGGTCTGCGCCGGGGCGGCAAGCTGGTGATGGTGGCGCTGCCCGCACACGGCACGATCCAGGTGCCGATCTTCGACACGGTCCTGAACGGCACCAGTGTGATCGGTTCGATCGTCGGCACCCGGCAGGACCTCGCCGAGGTCTTCCAGCTCCACGCGGCCGGCCGGACGAAGGTCATCTACGAGACCCGCCCGCTCACCGCCGTCAACGACTCGATTGACGAGGTACTGCGCGGCCAGGTCAAGGCCCGCATCGTCTTCGACCTGGGAGCACGGTCATGAGCACCAGGGACCTTCCGCTCGTCGTCGGCGTCGACGGATCCGAGCCGAGCCTGCGGGCCGTGGACTGGGCGGCCGACGAGGCCGCCCTGCGCGGGGTGCCCCTGCGGCTGGTGAACGCCTCGCTGTGGGAACGGTACGAAGGCGCCGCACTCGCGCATGACCTCGGCAAGCCGTCCGGACGGGGCATCGCCGAGGACATCGTCGAGACCGCGGCGCGGCGCGCCCGCCGGCGTGCCGCACACGTGAGGATCTCCACCGTCGTGCTCCCCGAGGAGCCCGAACACGCGCTGATGCGCGAGGGACGGAACGCTTCCGCACTGGTCCTGGGCACCCGTGGCCGCGGCGGCATCGCCGACCTGCTGCTCGGCTCCGTCAGCCTGACCGTGGCAGCCCACGCGTCCTGCCCGGTGATCGTCGTCCGTGGCAACCACGACAACCAGGCCGGGGCCGGGCTGCGCGGCCGCGTCCTCCTCGGAGTCGGCGACTCGTCGACGGCTGCTGTCGACTTCGCCTACGAGGAGGCGAAGAGGCGTGGGGTGCCGCTGGACGCCGTCCGCGCCTGGCGCTGTCCCGCGCACGAGACCACCGACCACCCCCTGCTCGCGGGCGAGCCGACGCGCCTGCACGAGGAGCAGGCTGCCAAGGTGCTGGAAGCGGCCCTGAAGGACGCTCCGGCGGACATGGAGCTGAACCGGCGCACGATCGAGGGACCCGCTCGCACGGTGCTCCTCGCCGCCTCGCACGAGGCCGGCCTCCTCGTCGTGGGCGCTCGGCGCCGACAGCCCGGGCACCTCGGCCTCCAGCTCGGCCGCGTCGCCCACACCGTCCTGCACCACTCCGCCTGTCCGGTGGCGGTCGTACCCGAGCGGGCGTGAAGTCAAAGGCCCCGCCACGTGGCTCCGCCTTCACCGACTCCGAACCTGACGGGGTGATGGGGCCGACCGGCCCTCGGTCGGTCCCGGACAGCCCATGGGTCCCCGCGGCGAAGCGCTGGATGCTCGAAGAGTCGAGAGACTTGGAGGAGATCCGCGATGACGGACGACGTGCTCAGCCGACCCCCGGTCCACGCCCTGCTCACGGACGGCACCACCGTGTGCATCCGTCCCGTGCTGCCCGGCGACCACGATCAGCTGGAGGGGCTGTACGAGGAGATGTCCCCGGAGAACCTGCGCCTGAGGTTCTTCGCGGCGAGCCGCCGTTCCGCCACCGCGGCCGCCGATCGAGCCTGTGCGTCGGCACGGCCCGGCTACCGGGCACTGCTGGCCGAGACGAAGGGCCAGGTGATCGGCCTCGCCGAGTACGACACCGGGGGCGGCAGGGACTCGGCCGAGATCTCCGTCGCCGTCGCCGACGGGCTGCACCACCGGGGCGTGGGCACCCTGCTCGTCGAACACCTGGTCTCGGCGGCCCGGTCGGACGGCGTCACGACCTTCACGGCAGACGCGCTGAGCGAGAACCGTGAAGTCCTCAGGCTCTTCACCGACCTCGGCCTGGACGTGACCCGGCGCTTCGAGGGCGCCGAGGTGCGCTGCACGATAGCCCTAGACGAGGACGACACCTACCTGACGGCGGTGGAGGCCCGGGGCCGGGCCGCCGACGTGGCCAGCCTCGTACCGCTGCTGCGGCCGAAGGCGGTGGCCGTCGTCGGCGCCGGCCGCAAGCCCGGCTCGGTCGGCCGCGCCCTGCTGCACCACCTGCACGCCGGCGGTTACACCGGGCGCCTGTTCGCGGTGAACCCCAGCGCCACCAACATCCTGGGCGTGCCCTCCTACCCCTCGATCACCTCCCTGCCCAGGACGCCCGACCTCGTGGTGATCGCCGCGCCCGCTCCCGCGGTCCCGACCGTCGCCGACGAGTGCGGCAAGGCGGGCGTACGGGCCCTCGTGGTCGTCTCCGCAGACCTCGACGGTCCCCAGGCGCAGGCGCTCCTGACCGCCTGCCGTACCCACGGCATGCGCCTGGTGGGCCCCAACTGCCTCGGCATCTCCAACACCGACCCGGACCTGAGCCTGGACGCGACGTTCGCCGCCGGTCACCCGAAACCCGGCAGCGCGGGCGTGGCCGTGCAGTCCGGTGGTGTCGGCATCGCCCTGCTCGACGGGCTGTCCCGCCTGGGCATCGGTGTGTCGACGTTCGCCTCCCTCGGCGACAAGTACGACGTCAGCGGCAACGACATGCTCCAGTGGTGGGAGAGCGACGGCCGCACCGACCTCGCCCTGCTGCACCTGGAGTCCTTCGGCAACCCGCGGGCCTTCTCCCGCACCGCCCGGCGCGTCACCCGCCGCATGCCCGTCCTCACCGTCGACGCGGGCCGCACCGACGCGGGCCGACGGGCCGCCGCCTCACACACGGCGGCCGCCGCCACCCGCACCATGACGCGGCAGGCCCTCTTCACCCAGGCCGGCATCACCGCCACCCACTCGATCGGCGAACTCCTCGCCACCGCGGCCCTGTTCCACACCCAGCCGCACCCGGCGGGGACCCGCGTCGCCATCGTCACCAATGCCGGCGGCGCGGGCGTACTGACCGCCGACGCATGCGCCGAAGCGGGTCTCGTCCTGCCGCAGTTCACCCCCGGACTCGTCGACGACCTCTTGGCCGTACTGCCTTCCGGTGCGGCCGTCGGCAATCCCGTGGACGCCACCGCGGCCGTATCGGAGGATCAGCTGCGCGAGTGCGTCGACCGGCTCCTGACGTATCCGGGGATCGACGCCGTGCTGCTCGCCCTCGTCCCCACCGCGGTCGCCGCGGCGACAGGTGACGATCTGGTCCGGGCCCTCACCGCAGGACCGGGACGACGGACGCGGCCGGTCGCCCTCGTTCGCCTGGAGCAGGACGTGGCGGTCAGCCTGCTGCCCGCCGCCGACGGTGGCACCATCCCCTCGTACGCCGAACCCCAGGCGGCGGCACGGGCCTTGGCCCACGCCGCCCGGCGGGCTGCCTGGCTCGCCCGCCCGGCCGGCACCGTACCGGCTCTCGAGGGCGTCGACACCGGCCGCGCCCGCCAGATCACCGAGACGTACCTCGCCTCGCATCCGGACGGCGGCTGGCTCGACCCACTCAGCTGCGCAGACCTGCTGGCCTGCTACGACATCCCCCAGCTGCCGTGGGCATGGGCCGACACGGAGGACGACGCCGTCCTCGCCGCCGAACGGCTGGGCGGTGTCGACGGCCGGGTGGTCATGAAGGCCCACTGGCCCGGACTGGTGCACAAGAGCGAGCAGCACGCGATCCGCCTCGACCTGCGGGGCGAGGGGCAGGTCCGTGCCGCCTACCAGGACTTGGCACGTCGGTTCGCCGGGCTGATGGCCGGCGTGGTCGTGCAGCCGCTCGCCGAACGCGGCACCGAGTTGTTCGCCGGAGTCGTCCAGGACGACGTCTTCGGGCCGCTCGTCCTGTTCGGCCTCGGCGGGACGGCCACGGAGGTGCTCGCCGATCACGCCGCCCGCCTCGCCCCGCTCACGGACCACGACGTGCACGACCTCATCACCGCCCCGCGCTGCGCGCCCCTGCTGTTCGGCGCGCGCGGCAACGGACCCGTGGACCTCGAAGGCCTGGAACAGGTCCTCCTGCGGCTGTCCCGCATGGCGGAGGACGTGCCGCAACTCGCCGAGGCCGACTTCAACCCGGTTCTCGCCACACCCGGCCAGGTCACCGTGCTCGACGCGCGGATACGCCCCTTGCCTCGCATGCCCAAGGACCCCTATCTGCGCCGACTGCGCTGAGGAGGCACCGGCACGAAGTGGCCCGGCGACATGCGGAGCGGCTGCCGGTGCGCGGCGATCCCTCGCCACGACCCGGCAGCTCGACGGCGGGATCGACGTCAAGGACGCCCGCCGCTACGTGCGGCGACACGGCAGGTCATCCCTCCGCTCCCTCCGCTCCTGAACCAGCGATCCTCACGGGCCACCGAGGGGTCTGAAGCGGCTCAGCCAGGAGTCAGCTCGGCCGCGATCTCCGCCGTCCACGCGTCAATGGCGTCCCAGTCACGGTAATCACCGAACCGGCCGCCCATCACGCGGAAGAAGATCCGGCCCGCTCGCGGAAGCTGGGCCGGTGTGAGGACTCCCGAGAACAGACGGTGCCCTCGGTACGCCAGACCGGCGGGAAGGTCTCGCTCGATCACCGGAACCTCCTTCGTGACCAGGCGCTTCCAGGGGCCTCGCAGCGCAGCAGGCATTCCGACGCTGAAGATCCATACCGGTCGCATGCCCAGTACATCGCGGTTGTCCCGTATGAAGGCCGCCGCCGGGGTCAGCCAGCGCTGGTTGTGAACCGCGCTTCCGAGGACGAACGCCTCATAGGTGTCGGCGTCATCGACCTCCGCCATGGGACGCGCCCGCGCTGCGAGTCCCGCTCGGCGCAGCTCGGCAGCCACCCGCTCGGCGATCTGGCGGGTGGAGCCGTGGGCGGTCGCATGGCCGACCAGAACGTCCATCACGTCACCTCGATGCGCTCTGCGCCTCAAGCAACTCCGCTCGCGGGGCGAGGCGGGTTCCGACGACTCGAAGCGGCACCGCAGGTCGGTCGGGCGCCGGCACTGCGACCACGGGGACAGTGGCGTGCCTCCAGCATTCACGGCCGACCGCACCTCCTACAGGGAGGTCGAACTGCCCGTGCACGGTGCGTCCCAGGACGAGCAGCAGGGCGCCGCGCGCCCGGTCCAAGAGGACGCGCACAGCCGGGCCCTCGGCCAGTTCGGCGTGTACGGCATCGTCGATCCGCGGCCCGAACACCCTGCGCAGCGTCTGCGCGAGCAACCGCGCGGCCGCGTCCCGTTCCTCGGCGGGCGTGGGCCGCACCGACACCGGGGCGTACGGGGCGACGCGGGACGCGGTCGCTTCCCAGGCGTGCACGGCGACGACCTCAACGCGCAGCGCGCGGGCCTGCTCGGTGGCCCAGCGAAGGGCGGCCGCGGACGCCTCGGACCCGTCGACGCCCACCACGATGGTCCTGCCGGTGGCGAGTTCGGTCATGGCAACCTCCCGTAAGGCTTCATGTCTCCACCATGGTCCGGAGCGCGGGCGTGCCGCGTGGGCCGGGCGGCTCCGGCGCAGCGCCGATGGTCCCTCGCGAACAGGTGACGATGGACGGCTCAGTACAGGGACGCCGGCCAGCACGTCACAACGGCGGTGACGACACCGGCGTCCAGCACCATGCCGAGGGACAGCCACGGATGGAACCACAGGGCTTCGAGCAGCAGGCGACGCAGGCCGCGGTGAGCGCCGCGACGGACCAGCCACTGCTCTGCGTCGCGGCGGGAGCGTCCCGTCACCCGCACACCGTGATCCACCACGTCGGCTGCCCTGTGGCCAGGACAGCTCGCGTGAGAGTCTCGCCGCGGCCCGATGGGCGGCCGGGGAAGCCCTGCGCCGAGGACTGCCGCTCCGGCTCGTGCACGCCTGGGAAGGCCTGCCCGAGAACGCCACCGAGGCGAGCCTGCCCGGGCTGCGCACACCTCAGTACCACGTACGCCGGGTGCTGCGCGGCGCGGCCGATCAGATCAGCGCACGGCATCCGCAGCTGCACGTCGCCGCACAGGTGCGCAGGCAGCCCGGCTCGGCGTTGCTCGACGAAGCGGAGAACGCCGAACCGCACACAGGCCCAGCCGCCCATGCCCTGATCCATCCCGTCACCCGGCCTGCTGCGCCGGTGCCGCCCGACTGACGACCCGTTCGGAACGGGCCCCGCCGGGCAGGTGCTCGCGGATCACGCGCGTCACGAGTCGGCTGATGTGCTGCTCATCGCAGGACCCGCGCACCGCAGAGCGTCTGTCAGCCGCGCGTGCACCTCGAAGGCGTCCGTCAGGTTCGTGTGCCGCAGGATCCGCCGGAAGCCGGCACTGTCAGTGACCAGCCGCAGCCGGCCCTGCCGGGCTTCGACGCGGTTGCGTGCCCGGCACAGCACGCGCAGTCCTGCGCAGTCGATGAAGGACATAGGACGCAGGTCCACCACCAGGTCGGCGCCTGGAGCGGCGGTCAGAGCGTCGAGCCGCGCGGACAGCGCGGGTTCGGTGCGTATGTCGATCTCGCCGTGCAGCTCGAGAACGGTCGTGTCGCCGACGGTGCGTTCCGTGTGGCTCGACATGGTGCCTGGGTGCGTATGCGCCATGGGTAGAGCCAAGACCAGACGCCGCATAGGGCGGAAGGGCCGGACGGCCCCTTGGGCGTGGAGAAGCAGGGCCATCCGGTCCACAAGTGACCGGGCGAGCGGATCGGCCGTCTGCACGGCGGCCGGTCGGCGCCGTCTTCGGGCTTGGGCCCTCATCTCGCGGGTCGTGGATCACCAGAGCGGGACATCCCGGAGAGGCCACTGTCATGTCCCCCCTGTCTCCCGTCCTCGTCGGTTTCGACGCCCGTTCCGAGAGCGTCGCGGCGGTCGGCTGGGCCGCCCGATGCGCGGGGCTCCGCTGCGTCTCGTACAGTCCTGGGAGCGGTCGCCGGGGAACCCGCGACAGCTCTGCTGACCGCCGCGGCGGACGCCGGGATGCTGGCACTCGCATCGCGCGGCCTGGGCCGGGCCGCCGCATTCATGCTCGGTTCCGTCGACCGGTCCGTGGTTGGCCCGGGCCGAGCGGCCGGTCGTGCTGGTCCGTGCCGACGCCGCCCTGGAGGCGGCGAGTGCTGACCACGGGGCGTCGTGGTCGACGCGTCCCTGACACCGGACTGCTCGTTGTCGGGCGGGCGTCCCGGCACGCCCCGATCGGTCCGCAGACCGGACCCGTCACCCGGGCGGTGCCCCACCCACGCCGTGCCGCCGGTCGCGGTGATTCCGCACGACTGACACCGCTGGCTGATTCCCGGGCCGAGGAGGACGTGTGCGAGGCCCACCCGGTCCTTTCCACGCAGCGGGGGCCCGTCCGAGTCCCGCCACGATCCGCCCCCGGCGATCGTGGCGGGGCTTCGTCACACCGCACGAAAGAGGCGGCGGCCGCTGTCCGGGGAGCAGATGAGATCCCCGCCGGCTTGTGCTTGCTTGCCCTTCGCCGTTGCGTTCAGCCGTAGTACGCGGCGCGCATGAGTTCCTGCATGTCGTCGAGCATGGGCATCCGCGGGTTGGCGGGCGCGCACTGGTCCTCGTAGGCGTTGAGGGCCTGTTGCGGCAGGGCGCCGAGGAAGGCCTGCTCCTCGACTCCGAGCTGGCGGAACGACGGCTCGATGCCGACGGCGTCGCGCAGGCGTTCCACGGCCGCGGCAACCGACTCCACGCCCTCCTGCGGGGTCGCGGCGGGCAGGCCGAGGGTGCGGGCGATGTCCTGGAAGCGTTCCGGGGCCCGGTAGTCCTCGTACTTGGGCCAGCCGGTGAGCTTGGTCGGGACGGTGCCGTTGTAACGGATGACGTACGGCAGCAGGACGGCGTTGGTGCGGCCGTGGGCGACGTGGAAGGTGGCGCCGAGGGTGTGGGACATGGCGTGGACGATGCCGAGGAAGGCGTTGCCGAAGGCCATGCCCGCGATCGTGCCGGCGTTGTGCATCTTCTCCCGGGCCTGGGCCGAGCCCTCGCGGTCGGTCACGGCCGCTTCGATGTGCTCGAAGATCAGCCGGATCGCGTGCAGGGCGAGGCCGTCGGTGAAGTCGTTGGCGTAGACGGACACATACGCCTCGATGGCGTGGGTGAGCGCGTCGAAGCCGCTGTCGGCCGCCAGGGCCGGAGGCAGGTCGGTGGTGAGCAGCGGGTCGATGATCGCCACGCTGGGGGTGAGCGCGTAGTCGGCCAACGGGTACTTCTTGCCGGTGGCGGGGTCGGAGATGACCGCGAACGGGGTCACCTCGGCGCCCGTGCCGGAGGTCGTGGGGATGCACACCAGACGGGCCAGCGCGCCCAGCGTCGGGAAACGGAAAGCTCGCTTGCGGATGTCGGAGAACTTCTGCCGCATGTCCGCGAAGTCCATTTCCCTGCCGGCGGCCTGCTGTTCGTACAGCAGCCACATGACCTTGGCCGCGTCCATGGGCGAGCCACCGCCGAGCGCGATGATCGTGTCGGGGCGGAAGTCCCGCATCAGGGCGGCCCCGCGCCGCACCGAGTCGATGCTCGGCTCCGGTTCGACGTTGTCGATGACCTGCACGGTCACCGGCTCACGGCGACGCTGGAGCACCCGCGTGACACGGTCGACGAAGCCCAGCCGGGTCATCGTCGCGTCGGTGACCACGGTGACGCGGTGCACGTCCGGCATCGACGCCAGATAGCGGATGGCCTGCGGCTCGAAGTAGATCTTCGGCGGGACCTTGAACCACTGGAGGTTGTTCCGCCGGGTGGAGACCCGCTTGACGTTCAGCAGCTGGGCCGCGGAGACGTTGTTGGAGACGGAGGTGCTCCCCCAGGATCCACAGCCCAGCGTGAGCGATGGCAGCAGTCCGTTGTAGATGCCGCCGATGGCTCCCTGGGAGGACGGGGCGTTGACGATGACCCGTACGGTCTTCATCCGCCTGCCGTACGCCTCGGCGAGGGCGGGGTCCTCGGTGTGGATGACGGCGCTGTGGCCCTGGCCGTGGAAGGCCACCATGTCGGCGGCCAGGTCGAAGCCCTGCCGTTCGTCCTCAGCACGCAGCACGGCCAGCACCGGGCAGAGCTTCTCACGGGTCAACGGCTCGTGCGCGCCCACCCGTTCGGCCTCGACCACGATGATCGAGGTGTCGGCGGGAACGGTGAACCCGGCCTGCTCGGCGATCCACGACGGACTCTGCCCCACGGCCGCCGAGTTGACCTTCGGCTCGCAACCGCCGTCCTGCGCCCTGCCGGTGGGGAAGAGGAACGCTTCGAGCCTGGCCTTCTCCTCGGTGGTGGCCACGTGGGCGTGCAGCGTGCGGAACTCGGTCAGCGCGGCGTCGTAGATCTCGCTGTCCAGGATGACGGCCTGCTCAGAGGCGCAGATCATGCCGTTGTCGAACGACTTGGACAGCACCAGGTCGTTGACGGCGCGGCGCAGCTTGGCGCTCCTGTGCACGTACGCCGGGACGTTTCCCGCGCCTACGCCCAGGGCGGGCTTGCCGGCCGAGTAGGCGGCCTTGACCAAGGCGTTGCCGCCGGTGGCCAGGATCAGCGAGACGCCCGGGTGGCGCATGAGCGTGCCGGTCGCCTCGACGGACGGGGTCTCTATCCACTGGATGCAGTGCTCGGGTGCTCCGGCGGCGACCGCGGCGGCGCGTATGATCCGGGCCGCTTCGGCGCTGCAGCGCTGGGCGGAGGGGTGGAAGGCGAAGACGACCGGGTTGCGGGTCTTCAGCGCCATCAGCGCCTTGAAGATCGTGGTGGAGGTCGGGTTGGTGACGGGAGTGACAGCGCAGACCACGCCCACGGGTTCCGCAATCTCGACCATGTCCTCGATGTCGTCGCGGGCGATGATCCCGACGGTCTTCATCGGGCCCATGCTGTGCGTGACGTGCTCGCAGGCGAACATGTTCTTGGCCGCCTTGTCCTCGAAGACGCCGCGCCCGGTCTCCTCCACCGCCAGCCGCGCCAGCGCGGTGTGCTGGTCGAGGGCGGCGACCGACGCCTTCTTGACGATGTGGTCGACCTGCTCCTGGGTGAGGGCCTCGTAATCGTCGAGTGCCTTGAGCGCGGCCGTCACGAGACGGTCCACGGCGATGGTGGTGTCGGACGGCGCGGCAGTGGCGGCCGGGTCCGCGGTTCCGTCGTCGTGTCGGGTCATGAGGAGTGCGCCTCCGTTGTGAGGGGCCGCCGTGGATGTACGGCGACGGATGGGCGGGAGCCGCGCCGCGAGTGAAGGGCACCGCTCACGGTTTCCACTGTCCAGCCCTTCATGGCGCCGCCCCAGGCGCCGAAGGTCCCCGTCCGTGACCGTCGGGCCCGGGCCGCCAGGGCCGGACGGCCCACCGAGCCGGGCTTCGGCGCCGGCGGGCGGCCCGCGCGTCACTGGGGGTACGGTCGCCCGGGCGCACTGGTTGGGGAGCAGTCGTCGTCGAGGAGGGTCAATGCGTTGACCACTCCCACGACGCCTTCGAGCCGCCACACCGAGTGGACGGCCTCCGGGACCTGACTGCGCAGGTCCACACGGCCGTCGAGCGTGACGACGCCGTCCCGGACGGAGACGCGGACCGCGTCGTGTGGCAGGCCCAGGCCCCCGCCGACGAGGACCTCGTCGGTCACCTGGCGGCGGATGTCGTCGTCCGTGCGCAGGAAGACCCGGAGCAGGTCACGGCGCGTGGCGATGCCGATGAGGCGGTCATCCTCGTCCACCACGGGCAGCCGCTCGACGCCGCGGCGCTCCATCAGCCGCGCCGCGTCCGGGACGGACTGCTCCGGATGCACGGTGATCGCCGGTGCCGACATCAGGTCCTGGGCCGTGACGCCACGGGCCGGGTCCCGGCCCGTGCGGTTCGCCTGGGCGCGCACCAGGTCGGTCCAGGAGACCACGCCGAGCACCTTGTCGTCGTCGTCGACCACGGGCAGCCCGCTGATCCGGTGGTGGTCCAGCAGCCGGACGACCTCCTTGAACGGCGTCGTCCGGCAGGCCTGGACGACGTCGCCGGTCATCACTTCGCCGACGGTGTGGGATGTCACGGTGGTTCCTCCTTCACCGGCACGTGCCGGACGGGTAGGGCTCGGCCGCCCTACGCACCACGCCGCCCGGCTTTCCTAGCGCTGCCGACCACCGCGCCACGGCGGTGGCGTGGCGGTCCTGCGGGCCGCGTCCCGGCGGTGCGCGGCGCGTTCCGTGCGGCTGCGCAACCGGTCCTGGAGGCGGTCGGCGAGCTCCCGGGCGCTCGCCTCACGGGCGTGCACGACGACGAGGTCGCCGCCCACCTGGATCTCGGCGCCGGCGGACCAGGGAAGGTCCACGTGGTGGGCCGCCGCCCTGGTGACCCGCACCTCGCCGCTGACGGACGGAAGCCCGGGACGGTCCAGCACGGCGCCGACCTTCTCCCGGACGTAGGCGAGCGACTCCTCGTCCACGTCGCCCTCGGACCGCACGCGTACGGAAGCGGGGCCGCCCACGCGGCCGGTCTCCTTGGCAGTCATGTGCGCACTCCTCGTGACAGTTCCTGGTGATCGCTTGTGCCGCGTCTCCACACTGCTGCCTGCGCCGCCGCGGCCCCGTGGCCGGCCGGCCTCGGAGACGGGGCCGTGGGTCCCGGCCACCGGCTGTCGCCGGGCCCCGGGTCGTCACCGGCTGTCGCTCACGTCGGTCTCCTCCAGCGCGGCACGTCCGGCCTCCAGGCGGGCGACCGGGACGCGGAACGGCGAGCAGGAGACGTAGTCCAGTCCGGCGGTGTGGAAGAAGTGCACCGAGTCGGGGTCGCCGCCGTGCTCGCCGCACACGCCGATCTTGAGGTCCGGCCGGGTCGCGCGGCCCTCGGCGACGGCGATCTCGACCAGGCGGCCCACGCCGTCCCGGTCCAGCGTCTCGAACGGGGAGGCGGGGAAGACGCCCTTGTCGAGATAGGCGGAGAAGAACTCCGCTTCGACGTCGTCCCGGGAGAAGCCCCAGGTCGTCTGGGTGAGATCGTTGGTGCCGAAGGAGAAGAACTCGGCCTCCGCGGCGATCCGGTCCGCCGTCAGCGCCGCCCGGGGCAGCTCGATCATGGTCCCGACGGGGCAGCTGACGGGGACGCCGGACGCTGCGGAGACCTCGCCCAGTACCCGCTCCACCTCCTCGCGGACGATCCGCAGTTCGCGGACGTCCCCGACGAGCGGAACCATGATCTCCGCCCGGGGGCTGCCGCCGGCCCGCGTGCGTTCCGCGACGGCCTCTCCGATGGCCCTCACCTGCATGGCGACCAGCCCGGGAACGACCAGGCCGAGGCGCACGCCCCGCAGCCCGAGCATCGGGTTCTCCTCGTGCATCCGGTTCACCGCGCTCAGCAGTTCGACATCGTGCGCGGCCGGCAGGTCGCCGCGTGCCTCGGCGGCGGCGATCCGCACCGCGAGCTCCGTGCGGTCGGGCAGGAACTCGTGCAGCGGCGGGTCCAG
>NZ_WWIC01000202.1:0-14737 GCF_009872555.1 Streptomyces sp. SID5643 | reverse complement strand
CACAGGGCCACACAGGGCCACACAGGGCCACACAGGGCCACATGCAGCCACACGGGACCCCACGGGACCACGCGGGGCTACTCGTGCGCAGTACCAGCACATCTGCTGGATTCCCGTTATGTGGTCCCGTGTTGCCTCGAAAGCCTCACCAGTGGTCGAATGCGTCTTCGGCAATGTGTGATCAACAGTGATCAACAGGCGATTTCGAGCCACTCAGGGAGTCGTGGATGATCGGCCGCTGGCGGGGAAGCCGCACCAGCCGGGTGCAACGGACGAGTCCCCTGGCGGCGGTGCCGACACCGCCGAGTGCGGGAGTGCTGGCCTGCCGGGTGCTGGACCCGGTCAACGAGCCGGTCCGGCACGCGGAGTTCGCGGTGACGGACGCCGCGGGGCGGCCGGTGGTCAGCGGGGGAGCGGACCCGTACGGGTCGTTCGTGACGACGGTGCCCGCGGGCGAATACCGGCTCGCGGTGTCGGCGGAGGGCTACACGCCCTACCGGGCGACCACGCAGGTCGCCGAGAACACGCTCGCGTCCCTCGGGGACGTGACGCTCCAGGTGGCCCGGCCGCCGGAGCTTCCCGACGCCGGTGACTGGGAGATCGAGCCGGCGCACTCCTCCATCGGCTTCACCGCGCGGCACATCGGACTGGCCCGGATCCACGGGCGGTTCAAGTCGTTCGCGGGGGTCATACGGGTCGCCGATCCGGTGGAGCGCTCGGCGATGCACGTGGTGATCGACGCGGCGTCCATCGACACCGACATGAGGATGCGCGACGACCATCTGCGCTCGGCGGACTTCCTGGACGTCGAGCGGTTCCCGACGCTGGAGTTCTACAGCGAACGGTTCCTGCACAAGGGCGGGAACCGGTGGGCCGTGACGGGGGCGCTGTCGCTGCACGGCGTGACGCGGACGGTCACACTGGACACGGAGTACCTGGGGCTGGGCAACGGCATGGAGGGCGAGGTGCGGGCGGCCTGCCGGGCCACGACCGAGCTGCACCGGGACGATTTCACCGTGAGCTGGCAGACCATGCTGGCGCGGGGCATCGCGGTGGTGGGGCCGAGCATCAAGGTCGATCTCGACGTCCAGGTCGTCCGCAAGGGCTGAGCGGCATGACCGCGACGCGGTGTCGGACAATGTCCGGCGTGAGCGATGTACGACATGTGCTGGTGCTGCCCGACCGTGACGCGGCGGAAGAGGTGGTGGAGGCGCTGCGGGTGCGGTTCGGAGTCGTCGAGGAGCCACAGCTGGTCCGGGACGCGCTGGCCGGGGAGGACGACGCCGAGGACGCGCAGTGGCTGGTCGTCCTGCGGGACGAGGACGAGCGGCTGGACGCCGGGGAGCTGGACGGGCTGGCCGGTGAGTGGGAGGGCTGGCGGGAGGAGCCGTAGCGGTCGCCGTCCCGGTGGGCGGGCGGCCGGGCGTCGCCGCACGTCCGGGTCCGTCGGGGCCCGCTGTCAGTGGCGCGTGGGATGCTTGGCGCGATGGCCAGGAAGACTGCGAATGACGACCCCCTCGCCCCGGTGACGCTCGCCGTGGGCCAGGAGGACCTGCTCCTCGACCGTGCCGTGCAGGAGGTGGTGGCCTCCGCGAAGGCCGCCGACGCCGACACGGACGTACGGGACCTGACCCCGGACCAGTTGCAGCCCGGCACGCTCGCCGAGCTGACGAGCCCGTCGCTCTTCGCCGAGCGCAAGGTCGTCGTCGTACGCAACGCGCAGGACCTGTCCGCCGACACGATCAAGGACGTGAAGGCGTACCTGGGCGCTCCCGCCGAGGAGATCACCCTCGTACTGCTGCATGCCGGCGGGGCGAAGGGGAAGGGGCTGCTCGACGCGGCGCGCAAGGCGGGGGCGCGTGAGGTCGCCTGCCCCAAGATGACGAAACCGGCGGACCGGCTGGCGTTCGTGCGGGGCGAGTTCAGGACGATGGGGCGATCCGCCACGCCGGAGGCGTGCCAGGCACTCGTCGACGCCATCGGCAGCGACCTGCGGGAGCTGGCCTCGGCGGCGTCGCAGCTGGTCGCGGACGTCGAGGGGACGATCGACGAGGCGATCGTCGGGCGGTACTACACCGGGCGGGCCGAGGCGTCGAGCTTCACGGTCGCCGACCGGGCGGTCGAGGGGCGGGCGGCGGAGGCCCTGGAGGCGCTGCGCTGGTCGCTGGCGACCGGGGTGGCGCCGGTGCTGATCACGAGCGCGCTCGCACAGGGCGTCCGGGCGATCGGGAAGCTGTCGTCCGCACGCGGGGGGCGGCCTGCCGACCTGGCGCGGGAGCTGGGCATGCCGCCGTGGAAGATCGACCGGGTGCGTCAGCAGATGCGGGGCTGGACTCCGGACGGCGTGTCGATCGCGCTGCGGGCCGTGGCCGAAGCGGACGCGGGGGTGAAGGGCAGGGGAGACGACCCCGAGTACGCCTTGGAGAAGGCAGTGGTCACCATCGCCCGGGCGGCCCGCTCCAGAGGACGCGGCTAGCCGCGTCCTGGCTGGTCCGGGCCGGAGGTCCGGAGACACTCACCTCCGCCGCGTTCTGGCCGGTCCGGGCCGGAAGTGCGGAGGCACCTTCCTCCGCCGCGTTCTGGCCGGTCCGCGCCGGAAGTCCGGAGGCACCCCCGCCTCACAGAACCGGCTCCCCCACCCCCAGCAGATTCCCCTCGCTGTCGCGGAACCAGGCGCCGCGTTCGGCCCGGGCGCCCTTGCTCGGGTAGTTCCCCTCGATTTCGGCGATGCCGCCCCGGGTGCGGAAGCCGGAAGCGTCGACCTCTTCGAAGACGACGCCGCGCCGCCGCAGCTCGGCGACCGCGGCCTCGATGTCCTCGACCTCAAGGGCCATCTGCGTGAACGTGCCGGGCGAGGATCCCGTGGAGCGGAACACGACGAACTCCGCGCCGCCGCACCGGTAGAGCAGCCCGCCGGGCCGCTCGTCCACGGGATCCAGACCGAGTTTCTCCGAGTAGAAGCGCCGCGCCCGCTCCAGGTCCTGGGCGGGGAGTCTGGTCGCCACGCGGACCAGGACCGGCGCGCCATTGTCGTCTGTGTCCATGTTTCCACTGTGCCGTGATCGAGTCGCCCTCCTCCTGCCGAAGAGGAGAATCGGGTGTATCAGCCGGACGACGCCAAGTGACGGAGAGGCGGCGAAGACCATGGCTGAACACCCGCACGCAGCGCTGGTCCGCAAGGGATTCGAGGCCTTCTCACGCGGTGACATGGACACCCTGCGCGGACTGATCGCCGGGGACGCCACCCACCACGTGCCCGGAGATCACCCGTTGTCGGGCGACTTCAAAGGGGTGGACTCGATCATCGAGATGTACGAACGGCTCGGCGCGGAGACGAACGGGACGATGCGGGCCGAACTGATCGGCATCGGTGTGGACGGCCGTGGTCACGCGGTCGGCATGACCCGCTTCACGGCCGAGCGCAACGGCAAGAGCCTCGACGACACCGGCTGCATCATCTTCCGGATCGTCGGCGACAAGGTCACCGACCTCGACGAATGCGTCGAGGACATCGACAAGAACAACGAATTCTGGTCCTGAACAGGCCGAAGGCCCCGTCGGCCGCTCTGGGGAAGAGCGGAAGGCGGGGCCTTCGGTTCAAGCTGCTGGATCCGCGCCCGCGTGGCGAACGCAGGCCGCGCGCGGATCCGAGGGGTGCCGGACGGGAGCGGATGAGAGAGGGCCCGCTCGGTTCCCTCCGGCGTCACATCAGATGTCAGCCCTTGAGCGCGGCGACCTTCTGAGCCAGCGCCGACTTCTTGTTGGCGGCCTGGTTCTTGTGGATGACGCCCTTGGAGACGGCCTTGTCGAGCTGACGCGCGGCGACGCGCTGGTACTCGGTGGCCTTCTCGACGTCACCCGCGGCAGCAGCCTCACGGGCCTTGCGGATCGCGGTCTTCAGGGAGGACTTGACGGCCTTGTTGCGCAGCCGGGCCTTCTCGTTGGTCTTGATCCGCTTGATCTGGGACTTGATGTTCGCCACGAATGAGCCTTCTCAGGTTCTGGCACGAGGGCGCACGCAACCGCGCGCTTCCCGCACCGGGTGATTTCTTGAGGTAGCGCCTCCTGCGAGAGGGCACGAGGCACAGCCACCCAGGCTACCAGCGGCCCCTTCCGCGGCCCAAACCCGTCCGTGGTCCCCACCCGTGGGACCATGGAGGCTACGTATCGATCCGACCCGAGACCGCAGACACTGCGGACGCCTCAAGAATCAGGACCCTGCGTGCCCGCGATCCCCAGCCACGTGCCCGAGCCGAGCCGTACCGATCCGGCTCTGATCCGCAACTTCTGCATCATCGCGCACATCGACCACGGCAAGTCCACGCTCGCCGACCGGATGCTCCAGCTGACCGGAGTGGTCGAGCAGCGGCAGATGCGCGCCCAGTACCTCGACCGCATGGACATCGAGCGCGAGCGTGGCATCACGATCAAGTCACAGGCGGTGCGTCTGCCCTGGGCTCCGACCCATGACAAGAACAACACGCACATCCTCAACATGATCGACACCCCGGGGCACGTCGACTTCACCTACGAGGTCTCGCGGTCGCTCGCCGCGTGCGAGGGGACCATCCTCCTGGTCGACGCCGCCCAGGGCATCGAGGCGCAGACCCTCGCCAACCTCTACCTGGCGATGGAGAACGACCTCACGATCATCCCCGTGCTGAACAAGATCGACCTGCCGGCCGCGCAGCCCGAGAAGTTCTCCGAGGAGCTCGCCAACCTGGTCGGGTGCGACCCGGATGACGTCCTCAAGGTGTCCGCCAAGACGGGCCTGGGCGTCGAGGCGCTGCTCGACAAGGTCGTCGCCGAGGTGCCGGGGCCGGTCGGCGTCAAGGACGCCCCTGCCCGCGCGATGATCTTCGACTCGGTCTACGACTCCTACCGCGGCGTCGTGACGTACGTCCGTGTCATCGACGGCCAGCTCAACAAGCGCGAGCGGATCCGGATGATGTCCACCGGCGCCACGCACGAGCTGCTGGAGATCGGCACCAACTCGCCCGAGATGCTGCCGGCCGACGGTCTGGGCGTCGGCGAGGTGGGCTACCTCATCACCGGTGTGAAGGACGTCCGCCAGTCCAAGGTCGGTGACACCGTCACCAGCCAGCAGAAGGGGGCCACGGAGGCGCTCGGGGGCTACAAGGACCCCAAGCCCATGGTCTTCTCCGGGCTCTATCCGCTGGACGGCTCGGACTACCCCGAGCTGCGCGAGGCCCTGGACAAGCTCCAGCTCAACGACGCCGCGCTGGTGTACGAGCCGGAGACCTCCGCCGCCCTCGGCTTCGGCTTCCGCGTCGGCTTCCTCGGCCTGCTGCACCTCGACGTGATCCGGGAGCGGCTGGAGCGCGAGTTCGGCCTCGACCTCATCGCCACCGCGCCGAACGTGGTCTACCGCGTCCTCATGGAGGACGGCACCGAGCACACCGTCACCAACCCGAGCGAGTTCCCCGAGGGCAAGATCTCGGAGGTCTACGAGCCGGTCGTGCGGGCCACCATCCTGGCGCCCAGCGAGTTCATCGGCTCGATCATGGAGCTGTGCCAGACCCGGCGCGGGGTCCTGCTCGGCATGGACTACCTCTCCGAGGACCGGGTCGAGATCCGCTACACCCTGCCGCTCGCGGAGATCGTCTTCGACTTCTTCGACCAGCTGAAGTCCAAGACCCGCGGCTACGCCTCGCTCGACTACGAGCCCACCGGCGAGCAGACCTCCAGCCTGGTCAAGGTCGACATCCTGCTGCACGGCGACAAGGTCGACGCCTTCTCGGCGATCACCCACAAGGACCAGGCGTACGCGTACGGCGTACGGCTCGTCGCCAAGCTCAAGGAGCTCATCCCGCGGCAGGCCTTCGAGGTGCCGGTCCAGGCCGCCATCGGCTCCCGGGTCATCGCCCGCGAGACCATCCGCGCCATCCGCAAGGACGTCCTCGCCAAGTGCTACGGCGGTGACATCTCCCGTAAGCGCAAGCTGCTGGAGAAGCAGAAGGAAGGCAAGAAGCGGATGAAGATGGTGGGTTCCGTAGAGGTTCCGCAGGAGGCCTTCATCGCCGTCCTGTCGAGCGATGACAGTGCGGGGTCGGGCAAGGGCAAGAAGTAATCACGGATTACCGAGGGTTACACCGCAATCCGGGTTGAACAGGGGCCCGCCGTGCGAAAGTGCGGCGGGCCCCTGTGCGTCCGCGGGGTAGCTCTCTGTAGGAAGTGACAGGCCGCGGCCCCTTACGCGGGGGCCGGTCGCCCTTTACTCTGATCCCTGCTCGATAGTTACTCGCGAGTTAAACAAGAGCGCGTGAGTGAACCCAGCCGCACCTGAGCCAGCCGCATTGTCGCGGGCCCCGGAGGATGTCGTGAGCGACGCACAGACCCTGATCGAGAACCGTCCGCCGTCCGTGGCGGGCCTCTTCCTGGAGCGCGTGACGGTCACGCCGGACGCCGAGGCCTATCGGTATCCGGTCCCGTCGTCGGCGGGCCAGGGCCCGGACGACTGGAAGTCGCTGAACTGGGCGCAGGCAGCCGAGCGGGTCTTCGCCATCGCGGCGGGCCTCATCGAGCTGGGTGTGCTGCCCGAGCAGCGCGTCGCCCTCGCCGCCGGCACCCGGATCGAGTGGATCCTCGCCGACCTCGGCATCATGTGCGCCGGCGCGGCCACCACCACGGTGTACCCGCAGACCAACGCCGATGAGTCCGCGTACATCCTGTCGGACTCCGAGAGCCGCGTCCTGATCGCGGAGAACGCCGAGCAGCTGGCCAAGGCCAAGGACAAGCGCGCCGAGCTGCCCGGGCTGACGCATGTCGTGGTGATCGACGCGGCCGGGGTGGAGACCGCCGACTGGATCCTCACCCTGGACGAGCTGGAGAAGCGCGGCGCGGCCCGGCTGGAGAAGGACCCCGACCTCGTCAAGGAGCGGGTCGGCGCGATCACCAAGGACCAGCTGGCCACCCTCATCTACACCTCCGGCACCACGGGCCGCCCCAAGGGTGTGCGGCTGCCGCACGACAACTGGTCGTACATGGCGAAGGCGATCGCCGCGACCGGGCTCGTCAGCGCCGAGGACGTGCAGTACCTCTGGCTGCCCCTCGCGCACGTCTTCGGCAAGGTGCTGACCTCCGGGCAGATCGAGGTGGGGCACGTCACCGCCGTCGACGGCCGGGTCGACAAGATCATCGAGAATCTGCCGGTGGTGCAGCCGACGTACATGGCGGCCGTGCCCCGCATCTTCGAGAAGGTCTACAACGGCGTGGCGGCGAAGGCCCGGGCGGGCGGCGGCGCCAAGTACAAGATCTTCCAGTGGGCGGCCGAGGTGGCCCGCGAGTACGCCAAGGTCTCGCAGGACAACTTCCGCCGGACCGGGACCGCGTCCGTGCCGTTCGGTCTCGGCGCCAAGCACAAGGTCGCCGACACCCTGGTGTTCGCCAAGATCCGCGAGGCCTTCGGCGGGAACCTGCGGGCGTGCGTCTCCGGCTCCGCCGCCCTCGCGCCGGAGATCGGCTACTTCTTCTCGGGCGCCGGCATCCACATCCTGGAGGGCTACGGCCTGACCGAGTCCTCGGCGGCGTCCTTCGTGAACCCGGGCGAGGCCTACCGCACCGGCACGGTCGGCAAGCCGCTGCCCGGCACGGAGGTGCGGATCGCCGACGACGGCGAGATCCTGCTGCGCGGCCCGGGCATCATGGAGGGCTACCACAACCTGCCCGAGAAGACCGCGGAGGTGCTGGAGCCGGACGGCTGGTTCCACACCGGCGACATCGGGGAGCTGTCGGCCGACGGGTACCTGCGGATCACCGACCGCAAGAAGGACCTCATCAAGACCTCGGGCGGCAAGTACATCGCCCCGGCGGAGGTCGAGGGGCAGTTCAAGGCGGTGTGCCCGTACGTGTCCAACATCCTGGTGCACGGGGCCGACCGGAACTTCTGCACGGCGCTCATCGCGCTCGACGAGGTCGCCATCACCGAGTGGGCCAAGGACAACGGGCTGGAGGGCAAGCCGTACGCGGAGATCGTGGCGGCGCCCCGGACCGTGGAGATGGTCGACGGGTACGTGAAGCAGCTCAATGAGGGGCTTCAGCGGTGGCAGACCATCAAGAAGTTCCGGCTGCTGCCGCGGGATCTCGACGTCGAGCACGGTGAGATCACGCCGAGTCTGAAGCTGAAGCGGCCGGTGGTGGAGCGGGAGTACAAGCATCTGATCGAGGAGATGTACGAGGGCTCTCGCGAGGCGTAGGGGGTGCTGGGGCTGATCGAGCGGCTGCGGGTTCGTTGTGGTCGCTCGCGCAGTTCCCCGCGCCCCTAGGTGCCTTCCTCCACACGGCGTTTCAGGTCCTGGATCTCCGTCCTGAGGCGTTCCACCTCTCTGCCTTTTCGGTAGAGGTCCAGGAAGACGCTGACCTTGGCCCTGAGCACCCACGGGTCGAAGGGCTTGGTCACGTAGTCCGCGGCGCCGGTCGCGTAGCCGCGGAAGGCGTAGCCCGAGTCGTCGTCCGCGCCGGTGAGGAAGATGATCGGGACGTCACGGGTCTGGTCGAGGCGTTTGATGTGGGCGGCCGTCTCGAAGCCGTCCATGCCGGGCATGCGGATGTCGAGCAGCACCAGGGCGACGGGCTGCCGCAGCAGGGCCTTCATCGCCTCCTCGCCGGAACGGGCGCGTATCAGCGGCTCGTTGAGGGAGGCGAGGACGGCCTCCAAGGCGGTCAGGTTGTCCTCCATGTCGTCGACGAGGAGGATTCCGGCGCGTTCCGGGTGAGTGGCCGTGCTGCTCATGCCTCTTCTTCCGTGCCCTCGGGGTCCAGCAGTTCGCACACGACCGTCAGCAGGCCGTCGATGTCCACCGGCTTGGGCACGTAGTCGTTGGCGCCCCGGGCGATGGACTTCTCCCGGTCTCCGGGCATCGCCTTCGCGGTCAGGGCGACGATCGGCAGGCCCGCCCAGCGGGGTGTGCGGCGGATCGCGGAGATGGTCTCGTAGCCGTCCATCTCCGGCATCATGATGTCCATCAGGACCAGTTCCACGTCCCCGCTGCGCTCCAGCGTCTCGATGCCCTCGCGGCCGTTCTCCGCGTACAGCACGGTCATGCCGACCCGGCCCAGGACGTGGGTGAGGGCGAAGACGTTGCGGATGTCGTCGTCGACGATCAGCACCCGCCGGCCGGCCAGGATGCGGCCCGGCCGGCCGGACGTCCACGCCTCCAGCTTGGTCGGGGACGGCCAGGCGTCGTCCGGGTCGTGCGCCACCGGGAACGGCTCGGTCGCCGGGCGGAGGGGCAGCGGGTCGGTGCGGTCCTCGGGGACCGGTACCGGCACCGGCGCCGTGTGACCGGGGCTGACGACCGGGACGTAGAGGGTGAAGGTGGAACCCTTGCCGGGTTCGCTCTCGGCGACGATCCGGCCGCCGAGCAGGCCCGCGATCTCCCGGCTGATGGACAGGCCGAGGCCGGTCCCGCCGTACTTGCGGTTGGTGGTGCCGTCGGCCTGCTGGAACGCCTCGAAGATCACCGGGAGTTTCTCCGGCGCGATCCCGATGCCGGTGTCGGACACGGTGAACGCGACGACGTCGTCGGTGTCCCGGACCCAGCGGTGCTCGGCGTCCTGCACCCGGTCCACCCGCAGCTCGACCTTGCCGGACGCGGTGAACTTGATCGCGTTGGAGAGCAGGTTGCGCAGGATCTGCTGGAGCCGCTGTTCGTCCGAGTACATCTCGCGCGGTACGTCCTCGCCGACCGCGACCTCGAAGGCCAGCCCGCGGTCGAGCGTGAGCGGGCGGAAGGTGGCGTGCACGTAGTCGAGCAGTTTGATCAGGGGGAGCCGCTTGGGGCGTACGTCCATCCGGCCCGCCTCGATCTTCGACAGGTCGAGGATGTCGTTGATCAGCTGGAGCAGGTCCGAGCCCGAGCGGTGGATCGTCGTCGCGAACTGCACCTCCTGGTCGGAGAGGTGGCCGTCCGGGTTGTCGGAAAGCAGCCGGGCCAGGATCAGCAGCGAGTTCAGCGGCGTGCGCAGCTCGTGCGACATGTTGGCCAGGAACTCGGACTTGTACTGGGAGGACGTGGCCAGCAGGGCGGCCTTCTCCTCCAGTTCGGCGTTGGAGCGCTGGAGTTCGCCCTGCTGCTTCTGGAGTTCGTCCGAGCGCTCCTGGAGCTGCATGGCCAGGCGCTGGGACTCGCCGAGCAGGGACTCCGTGCGGGAGTTGGCGATGATCGTGTTGATGGCGACGCCGATGGTGTTGACGAACTGGTCGAAGAACGCCAGGTGCACGTCGGAGAAGCGGGAGAAGGAGGCCAGCTCGATGACGCCGAGGAGCTTGTCCTCGAAGAGGATCGGGATGATGACGATCGTGGTCGGGGCCGCTTCGCCGAGGCCGCTGTTGATCTTGATGTAGTCGGGCGGGGCGCCCTCGACCAGGATGCGCTTCTTCTCCCGGGCCGCCTGCGCGACCAGACCGTGCACGGGCAGGCCGCCTGTCTCGACGGTCGCGTCCTGGGCGGCGCCGTAGCCGGCGATGAAGGCCAGGCCCTTGGTGGGGACCGTCGCGCCGTCCTCCTCCGGGTCGGCCAGGTAGAACGCGCCGTACTGGGCGTTCACCAGTGGGGTCAGCTCGCGCAGTATCAGGTCGGCGACCTCCATCAGGTCCCGGTGGCCCTGCATCAGGGCGGCGAGCCGGGCCAGGTTGGACTCCAGCCAGTCCTTCGCGCGGGTCGTCTCGCGCAGGTTGGCCACCATCAGGTTGATGTTGTCCTTCAGCTCGGCGACCTCGCCCTGGGTCTCCACCGTGATCGAGCGGGACATGTCGCCCTGGGCCACGGCGGAGGCGACCTCGGCGATGGCGCGGACCTGGGTGGTGAGGTTGGAGGCGAGCTCGTTGACGTTGGTCGTCAGGCGCTTCCAGGTGCCGTAGACGCCCTCCACCCGGGCCTGGCCGCCCAGTTGGCCCTCGGAGCCGACCTCGCGGGCGACGCGCGTGACCTCCGAGGAGAAGGACGACAGCGTGTCGACCATCGTGTTGATGGTGGTCTTCAGCTCCAGGATCTCGCCCCGCGCGTCCACGTCGATCTTCCGGGACAGGTCGCCCTGCGCCACGGCCGTGGCGACCTGGGCGATGTTCCGCACCTGCGAGGTGAGGTTGTCGGCCATGTAGTTGACGTTGTCCGTGAGATCGCGCCAGACGCCGGAGACGCCCAGCACCTGGGCCCGGCCGCCGAGCCGTCCGTCGGTACCGACCTCGCGGGCCACGCGGGTCACCTCGTCGGCGAAGGCGCGCAACTGCTCCACCATCGTGTTGACGGTGTCCTTCAGTTCGAGGATCTCGCCGCGGGCGTCGACCGTGATCTTCTTCGAGAGGTCGCCGTTGGCCACGGCGGTGGTGACCTGGGCGATGTTGCGGACCTGTGAGGTCAGGTTCAGCGCCATGAAGTTGACGTTGTCGGTGAGGTCCTTCCAGACGCCGGAGACGCCCCGGACCTGGGCCTGGCCACCGAGGTTGCCCTCGGTGCCGACCTCGCGGGCGACCCTGGTCACCTCGTCGGCGAACGCGGACAGCTGGTCGACCATCGTGTTGATCGTGGACTTCAGCTCCAGGATCTCTCCCTTGGCCTCGACCGTGATCTTCTTGCCCAGGTCGCCCTGGGCGACGGCGGTGGACACGAGGGCGATGTTCCGCACCTGGGAGGTGAGGTTGTCCGCCATGAAGTTGACGTTGTCGGTGAGGTCCTTCCAGACGCCGGAGACGCCCCGGACCTGGGCCCGGCCGCCGAGGTTGCCCTCGGTGCCGACCTCGCGGGCGACACGGGTGACCTCGTCGGCGAAGGCGGAGAGCTGGTCCACCATCGTGTTGATGGTCGACTTGAGCTCCAGGATCTCGCCCTGCGCGTCGACGGTGATCTTCTGGGACAGGTCGCCGTTGGCCACGGCCGTCGTCACCTGGGCGATGTTGCGGACCTGCGAGGTCAGGTTCGACGCCATGAAGTTGACGTTGTCGGTCAGGTCCTTCCAGACCCCGGAGACGCCCCGCACCTGCGCCCGGCCGCCCAACTGGCCCTCGGTGCCGACCTCGCGGGCGACGCGGGTGACCTCGTCGGCGAAGGCGGACAGCTGGTCCACCATCGTGTTGACGGTCAGCTTCAGCTCCAGCAGCTCGCCGGTAGCCTCGACCGTGACCGTGCGGGTCAGGTCGCCCCGGGCCACCGCCGTCGTCACCGCCGCGATGTCCCGCACCTGGGCCGTCAGCCGGGACGCCATCGTGTTGACGGCCTCCGTGACGTCCCGCCAACTGCCCGACAGACCCTGCACCTTGGCCCGGCCGCCGAGCCGCCCCTCGGTGCCGACCTCGCGGGCGACCCGCGTCACCTCGCCGGTGAACAGCGAGAGCTGGTCCACCATCTTGTTCACGGCCCGGCCCAGCCGCCGCAGGTCACCGCGTAACTGCCGCGTCCCGTCGTGCAGATCGACCCGTTGGGTCAGATCGCCGCCGGCCACCGCGTCCAGCACGCGTGTGGCGTTCGCCGCCGGGGCGACCAGGGCTTCGAGCAGCTGGTTCACGTCGTTGACCCGGGACGTCCACAGGCCCTGGCCCGGGCTGGCCGAGAGCCGCTCGTCGAGCCGGCCGTGGCGGACCAGCTCCCGTCTGACGCGCTGCACCTCGGTGCTGAAGTGGACGCTGCGGTCCATGATCTGGTTGAAGACCGCGGTGAGTTCGGCCACCATCCCGTGGCCGGATTCCGGCACCTTGGTGAAGTCGCCGTCGCGGGCGGCTGTCATGGCGGCGAGCAGGGGACGCAGATCGGATGCACGAATCTGACCGTCTTCGTACCGGTCTTCGACCACAGGAGTAGCACGGTTCTCACTCATGGCGGCCCACTTCGGTAACTCGGCGCTTATGGGCGGGGTCAGTCTGTCACTCTGTCGGCATCGACTGTGGCGTATTCGTACGAACTGCCCGGGGAGCTGTCCATGGGGGCCATTCCGACGCAACGGGAGACCGCCTCCCGTGCCTCAGAGGCGCCTGCACACGCTGGGGAGACGCCCGTGCCCGTCCAGGAGGGGCCCGTTTCCGAGGAGCCCGCACCCCGTGCGCAGGCGCACGCGCCGGGAGGTGCGCGGGCGTGCGCGACCCTGCCCGGCAGTTCGCTCGCGCCGGGCGCCGCCCGAGCCCTGGTGCGCGCGGCGCTCACCGAGTGGACCGGGCTCGGTCTGCCCGGCGCCGAGCACCTCACCGACCGCCTCGCCGACGACGCTGCGCTCGTCGTCAGCGAACTCGTCACCAACGCCGTCGTGCACGCGGGCACCGACGTCGAGATGGAGTGCCGGCTGGAGGGCGACGCCCCGGACACGGCAGCGCTCGTCGTCGAGGTCTCCGACCACCACCCCTCCCGCGCGCCGCGCGGCGGCGAGCCGGAGACTCCGCACGACACCCCCGAGCACGGGCGCGGCCTGCGGCTCGTCGGCGCGCTCTCCGAGGCGTGGGGGATCACGTACCGCACGGGACGCAAGACCGTCTGGGCCCGGCTGCCCGCCGGGGGGTGCACGGCGGGCGAGCAGATCGAGGCGTACGCCGGGGAGCACGCGCTGGCGCACGGCCTGCGGGTGGCGGAGATCCTGGCACCCGAGCCGCACCCGGACGACGAGGCGGAGGAGGCGCAGGGGAGCCGGCGTGGCGAGGGAGAGCCGTGGGACTTGCGTGAGGCGGGAGAGGCCTGGGGCTCGCGTGAACACGGAGAGAACTGGGGCTCGCGTGAGGGCGGAGCGTCCCGGGGCCGGCCGGACGTACGAGAAGGGGACGGCCTGCGTGACTGGAACGACCTGCGGGACTGGCGGGACCGGCACGAGAACCGCGAGGGACGCCACGGGCCCGACGGCGCCTGGCTCGGCCGTGGCGCCCTGTCCTTTCTCGCCGAGGCCTCCGATCTGCTGGCCGGGCAGCTCGACGAGGACCTGGTCGCGGCCCTCGCCGGGCAGCTGATCGTGCCGCGGCTGGCCGACTGGTGCGCGGTCTGGCTGGAGGACGAGGCCACCGGCGGCGGCTGGAGCGGGGGAGCCGGCGTGGGCGGACCGCGCCTCGCCCGGGTCTGGCACGGCAGCGAGAACCGCATCGAGGAGCTGCGCCGTGTCCTGGAGAAGGACCCGCCGCAGCCGTTCGAACCGGCGGGGACGTCCCCGTTCGAGCGGGGTCGGGAGCGCGGCGGGTCCGGGCCCGTCCACTACCCCTGGCCCGGCGGGGCGCTCGGTGAGGGGGAGCCCGGCGCGGCCCTCGCGTACCGGCTGGTCGCCGGGGGGCGCCCGCTGGGCACCCTCGTCATCGGACGCTCCGGGAAGGCCGGCTTCACCGACGAGATCACCGGCCTCGTCGAGGACCTCAGCCGCCGGGTGGCCCTCGCCATCGGCGCCGCCCGCCAGTACGCGCGCCAGGCCACCATCAGCGCCGTCCTCCAGCGCGGCCTGCTGCCCGGCGCCGTGGCCGAGATCCCCGGCATGCGCAGCGCCCTCGTCTACGAGCCGTGCGACAAGGGCGGGCCGAGCGGCGACTTCTACGACCTCTTCCCGGCCGGCGACGGCCGCTGGTGCTTCGCCGTCGGCGACGTCCAGGGCAAGGGGCCCGAGGCGGCCGTCGTGATCGGCCTGGCCCGGCCCTGGCTGCGGCTGCTCGCCCGCGAGGGCTACCGCGTCGCCGACGTCCTCGACCGCCTCAACCAGCTGCTGCTCGACGACGCCACGGAGGCCGCGGACGCGGCGGCCCGGGCGCTGGTGGCGGCGGGCG
>NZ_WWIC01000023.1:0-20371 GCF_009872555.1 Streptomyces sp. SID5643 | reverse complement strand
CCTTAAGGCACTGGGGGAGGCACGCATGCCCGCAGGCGGCGCGGGCCCGCACCCCCACCACCGGGGAACCGAACCACCTCCCCGTACGTGTTCCTGGGCAAGGGGGGTGCGAGGGGTGGTGCAAGGGGGCGCGGCCCGCGCTCCACGCTGCGATCCGATCAAGATCGAGGCAAGGCCGGTGCGGATGTCAGTCCCGGCAGCGATACTTGCGGCGACGGATGACCATGGGGGAGGTCACAGTGACGTACACGCCGAAGAGCAGCCCGCCACCACCAGGCCCGGGCCTGCCCGTCCTGCCGGCGGTCCCGGCTCAGGCGGCGCCCCCGGCCCGGCCCCCCGAGAACACCCCGGCACCCGCGTCGCCCCCTGCGGCGCCCCGCCGCACCGCCTTCGCCGAAGGGCTCGACCAGCTCCGCACCGCCGCCACCACCGAACCCGGCCGTCTGCGCATCATCGGCGCCCTCCTCGCCCTCCTCGTCATCGCCTTCGGCGCCGTCACCGCCTGGCAGATGACCGACCGCGCGGCCGCCGCCGACGACGTCCTCACCCGCAGCCAGCCCCTCAGTTCGGACGCCGCCGACATCTACCGCTCCCTCGCGGACGCCAACACCGCCGCCTCCAGCGGCTTCCTCGCCGGCGGCCAGGAGTCGGCCGCCACCCGCGACCGCTACGAGCGGGACATCCGCACGGCCGCCGAGAAGCTCGTCAACGCCGCCGCCAACGCCGAACCGGGCTCCCCCTCGACGGCGACGATCGCCGAACTCAACAGACTCCTCCCGCAGTACAAGGGCCTGGTGGAGCGCGCCCGCACGTACAACCGCCAGGGCTTCCCCGTCGGCGGCGCCTACCTGCGCTACGCCAACGAGAAGATGCAGAAGGAGATGCTCCCGGCGGCGGAGGACCTCTACAAGAAGGAGAACCAGCGCCTCGGCGCGGACTACGCCGACGCCACGCCCTACCCCTGGGCCGCCATCGCCCTCGGCGTCGCCGCCCTGGCCGCCCTGGCGTGGGCCCAGCACCGCAACTACCAGCGGACGAACAGGGTCCTGAACCACGGCCTGGTGGCCGCCACGGCCACGGCCACGGTCGTCCTCCTCTGGCTGGTCGTCGGCCACACCGTCGCCCGCGCGGGCCTGGACGACTCCTACGACCACGGCGTCCGCTCCCTGAACGTCCTGCACGACGCGCGCATCGCCTCCCTCAAGGCCCGGGGCAACGAGAACCTGACCCTGGTGGCCCGCGGCGCCGAGACGAAGAAGGTCGGCGAAGACACCTACGACGCCTACGACTACGACTTCGGCCAGGACATCAAGGCCCTGGCCGCACACCTGGCGGCGGCGGAGAAGCTCGCCGACGACACCTCGGGCGAGCGCCCCGTCACCGCCGCCGTGGGCAACATGACGGAGTGGAAGAAGCGCCACTCCGCGGCCCGCGAGCAGGACGAGAACGGCAACTACCAGCAGGCGCTGGACCGCGTCATCGGCAGCAAGAACGCGACGGGCGAGTGCTTCGACAGCGTCGACGAGAACCTGCGCACGGCACTGGCGCACGAGGAGACGGAGTTCAAGCGCGCGGCCGGCGACGGCCGCGACGCGCTGACGGGCATGCCGGCCGGCGCGGCCGTACTGGCGGTGCTGGGCGCCGCGGGTTCGGTCCTGGGCATCGGCCGCAGGCTGTCGGAGTACCGGTGAACGGGCCGGGGGCGAAGGGAGGAACGACCGTGCGAGACGCGCTCAGGGGCTGGGGCGGAGTGACCGCGATGGCAGTCGTGTGCGCCCTGGTGGCGCTGGTGGCCCTCTGCCTGCCGCTCACCACGGACACGACGTCCGCCCAGAACACCACCGTCACCACCCAGACGGCCGGGACCGCGGCGGAAGAGGACTGCGAGGCCCCCGAGAAGCAGACCCTCTCCCCCTCATCCGCCGACGGCGACACCATCCGGGCGATCAAGAACCGCGAGGGCGAGAAGCGCAAACTGATCGTCGGCGTCGACCAGAACAGCTACCGCTGGGGCTACCGCAATCCCAACAGCGGCAAGACCGCCGAGCTCGAAGGCTTCGACATCGACCTGGTCCACCGCATCGCCGAGGAGATACTCGGTGACCCGAACGCCGTGCAGTTCAAGGCGATCCCCACCGACCAGCGCATCCCCGCCATCAAGGACGGCCGCGTGGACATGGTCGTCCGTACGATGACGATCAACTGCGACCGCATCGCCGACGTCGCCTTCTCCGCGCCCTACTTCAAGACGGGTCAGCAGGTCCTGGCCCCGAAGTCCTCCCCCGTCAAGGGTTATGACGACACGCTCGCCGGCCGCAGGATCTGCACGGCGGCGGGCTCCACCGCGTACTCCACGCTGGAGGCGGACAAGAAGGACGGCGACCTCCCGGCCAGTACCGACATCTCCACCACCGTGCCGAACCAACTCGACTGCCTGGTGCGGCTCCAGCTCGGCGAGGTCGACGCCGTGGTCACCGACGGCGCGCTCGCGGCGAGCCAGGCGGCACAGGATCCGACGGTCCAGCTCAAGGGCGACGCCTTCACTGCCGAGTACTACGGCGTGGCGATGAAGAAGGACGCGGGCGACCTGGTACGCCGGGTCAACCAGATCCTGGTGGACTACCGCAAGGACACGGCGGACGGCTGGCAGGCGTCGTACGACCAATGGCTGTCGGCAACACTGGGCAAGGATGCGAAGAAGTCGGAGCCACCGGCACCGCAGTACCTCCGCACGAGCTGACGACCGGTAGGCAACCGGACGACAACGGGAAGAACCCCGACGGGCACTACGCAGCGAGAGGTGATCGATGGGCGTCACGGGACCCACCGGGCCGGTGATGGACCGGGACGAGGTGGACCGTGCGCTGGCGCGGCTCGGCGCGGAGCACGAGGCGATCGAGACCTCGCTCCTCGCCCTTCAGGACCACGCGGGCCGCAGACTCCTGGAGGGCGCCGAGCTCACCGGCGTCACCCAGGAGCGCTGGACGGCCACGGAGGCGTCGATCACGCTGCTGTGGACGTACTTCGACGCGTACACCGACGCGCTGCGCTCCGCCCGCGACATCCGCTCCCGCCGCCGCTGGTCCAGCCGCGAGGACCTGGTGGAGCTGACGGAACTGCTGACCGGCGACTCGGTCACCGTCGCGGGCAGCGCCACGGCGACGGCCAACGCCCCCACGCTGCACGGCAGTCCGACGAAACTCAGCGAGCGCTACTCGCTGGCGACTCTCGTCGACCGGATGAACGAGCTGTACGCGACGAGCCTGGACATGGTGGTCGCGGCGGACGCGGTCTGGTCGGCCCTGCCGGCCCGGATCGACCTGCTCGCGGCGGAACTCCAGCGCACCCGGCGGCTGGCGCACTCGGTCGGTGTCCGCCCCGGCGAGCACCCCGCGGGCGACGACCTGGAGCGCATCACGCGGATACTGACGAAGCTGCGCGAGCAGGTCGTCTCGGACCCGCTGGCGTTCTGGGTCGCCGCGGAGGGCAGTTCGGCGCCGGGCGGCGGCCGGCCGGACACGACGGTGTACGACCGCGAGGCGCGCGCCCTGGACGACGTGCGCCGTGAGATCGACGCCGTACTGACCGTCCGGCAGGACGCCGAGAAGCGGATCGTGAAGCTGCGGGACCTCCTCAGCCGCGCGGACCGCACGCTGGCCGAGGCGCGCACGGCACGCGGCGAGGTGCTGGCGAAGATCGCGGCGACGGAGGTGCCGGTCGTCAGCGGCCCGCCGACCGTGCTCCAGGAGCAGGTCGCGGCAGCGGTCGAGTACCGCAGGCAGGCGCAGTGGCACCGGTTGTCCCCGCTGCTGGAGTCGCTGGAGCAGAAGGCCGAGGACGAACTGCTGCGCGCCCGCGAGTCGTTGACTGCGGTCACCGCCCCGCTGGCGGTCCGTGCCGAGCTGCGCGGCCGGCTGGACGCGTACAGGGCGAAGGTCGCCCGGCACGGCCTCGCGGAGGACACGCTGCTGGTGGAGCGGTACGAGAAGGCGCGCCGCATGCTGTGGAGCGCCCCGTGCGACCTGCGCGCCGCCGAGCAGGCGGTGCTGCGGTACCAGCACGCGGCCGCGGAGCTGCTCGGTGGCGCGCGGGTGCCGGGGCAGGGCGTGCCGGAGGACGACCGGAGGGGGCCGGGCGCATGAGCGACGAGGGGGAGTCCATGAGTCAGGCACCGCAGGAGCCGGCCGGCGCGCCACCGCGCACCTGTCAGCGCCCCGCCTGCGAGGGCACGTACGAGGACGTGGGCGGCGGGGAGCTGTACTGCGACACCTGTGGTCTGGCCCCGGTCGTCGCGGCCGGTGGTCCCCGCTCCGGGGACGGCACGGTCGGTTCGCCCCCCACCGGCATCACCGCCGGCGGCAGGGGTGGCTCCCGCGGCTCCGCTGGCAGTGGCGGTTCCCGCTCCAGCGGCCGCAGTTCGCGGACGTCGTCGCAGTCGTCGAAGTCGCGCCGCTCGGTGTCGGGGCGCCTGTCGCGGTCCCTGTCGGGCAGGTCGACGGGCCGCTCGGTGTCGGTGCGCAGCTCCGGTTCGACCGCCGGTTCGGGGTCGCGGGGCCGGCTGGGGGCCGGTCTGGTGCAGGTGCCGCCGATCCCGCGGCCCGACCCGCGCGAGATGGTTCTGGACAACCCCGAGGTGCCCGAGCGGAAGCGGTTCTGCTCGCGCTCCGACTGCGGCGCCCCGGTGGGCCGGGCGCGCGGCGACCGGCCGGGCCGTACGGAGGGTTTCTGCACGAAGTGCGGTCACCCGTATTCGTTCGTGCCGAAGCTGAGGGCCGGGGACGTGGTGCACGGCCAGTACGAGGTGGTCGGCTGCCTGGCGCACGGCGGGCTGGGCTGGATCTACCTCGCCGTCGACCGGGCGGTCTCGGACCGCTGGGTGGTCCTCAAGGGCCTGCTGGACACGGGTGACCAGGACGCGATGGCGGCGGCGATCTCCGAGCGGCGCTTCCTCGCCGAGATCGAGCACGCCAACATCGTGCGGATCTACAACTTCGTGGAGCACCTGGACCAGCGCACGGGTTCGCTCGACGGCTACATCGTCATGGAGTACGTCGGCGGCAAGTCCCTGAAGGAGATCGCCAACGCCCGCCGCACCGCCCAGGGCAGGCGCGACCCGCTGCCGGTGGAGCAGGCCTGCGCGTACGGCATCGAGGCGCTGGAGGCGCTCGGGCACCTGCACAGCCGGAACCTGCTCTACTGCGACTTCAAGGTCGACAACGCGATCCAGACCGAGGACCAGCTGAAGCTGATCGACATGGGCGCGGTGCGCAGGATGGACGACGAGGAGTCGGCCATCTACGGCACGGTCGGCTACCAGGCCCCCGAGGTGGCCGAGGCGGGCCCGTCGGTGGCGAGCGACCTGTACACGGTCGCGCGCACCCTCGCCGTCCTGACCTTCGACTTCCAGGGCTACACGAACGTCTACGCCGACTCCCTGCCCGACCCGGACCACATCGAGGTGTTCCGGCAGTACGAGTCGTTCTACCGGCTCCTGGTCCGTGCCACCGACCCCGACCCGGCCCGCCGGTTCGCCTCCGCGCAGGAGATGACCGAGCAGCTGACGGGTGTGCTGCGGGAGGTCGTCTCCCTCCAGACGGGCCGCGCCCGCCCGGCCCTGTCCACGCTGTTCGGGCCGGAACTGCGGGTGACGGACACGGAGTTGTTCCCGAGGCTGGACGGCGAGGTGTCCCGACTGGGGGCCCGGGTGGTGCGGGCCCGGGCTCGTGCCGGCGCTCCCGCCGCCTTGCCCGATCCGCAGCGGCCCGGGCCCGCGCACAGCCTCGTCAAGCCCGTCGACACCGCCTCCGCCGCGTTCGCCCTGCCCGTCCCGCGTGTCGACCCGACCGACCCCAACGCCGGTTTCCTCGCGGGGTTGATGACCTCGGCGCCCGCGGAACTGCTCGGCGCCCTGGCCGCCGCCCCGGCCCCGTCGATCGAGACCCGGCTGCGGCAGATCCGGGCCCTGCTGGAGACCGGCGATCCGGCCGCGGCCTCGCAGGCACTGGTCGCGCTGGAGGGCGAACGGCCCGACGACTGGCGGGTGGTCTGGTACCGGGGCGTGGCCGCGCTGGTCACGGGCGACGACGAGGGCGCCGCGCTGGCCTTCGACGCCATCTACGACGCCTTCCCGGGTGAGATCGCGCCCAAGCTGGCGCTGGGCCTGTGCGCGGAGGTGCTGGGCCAGCTCGACAACGCCGCCGAGTACTACCGGCTGGTGTGGTCGGCCGACCCGAGCTATGTGAGCGCCGCGTTCGGCCTGGCCCGCGTCCAGCTGGCGACCGGGGACCGGCACGGCGCCGTCCGGACGCTGGAGTCGGTCCCGGAGTCCTCCATCCACTACACGGCCGCCCGGGTTGCGGCCGTGCGGGCGCGGCTGCGGCAGCGCACGGCGAGCGCCTCCGACGCGGCCTTCCTGGGGGATCTGACGGCGGCCGCCGCGCAGGTCGAGGCGCTGGAGGCGTACGGTCTGGATCCGGCGCGGCGCGAACAGTTGTCGGCCGAAGTCCTCGGATGCGCGCTGGACTGGGTACTCTCCGGGGGCCAGGGTTCCGCCCCTCCCGCCGCCGGAGGACGGACGCTGCTCGGCAGCGGCCTGGACGAGCGGGGCCTGCGTTTCGGTCTGGAACGCTCGTACCGCACGCTGGCCCGGCTGGCGCGGGGCGGCGAGGAGAGGATCGACCTGGTGGAACGTGCCAATCGTTACCGCCCCCGGACGTGGGTGTAGTTGATGTCGCAGATGCCCCAGTTGTCCGCCTGCCCGAGTTGCGAGGAACCCCTCGAATCGGGTGACCGTTTCTGCGGCGCGTGCGGATACGACCTGTCCGCCGTGCCGGAACGGCCGCAGGACAACCCCACCATCACCATGAACGGCTCGGTGCCCGGACAGGGCGCCCCGGCCGGCGAGTATCCCGAGCACCCGTCGGCGCCCCCCGCCGGCACGGCCTGGCCCGCCCCCGGTCCGGACGGCACGGGAGCCCCGGAGGCGGTGCACCTGCCGACGGACCTGCCGGGCACGGATTCGGGCGGCTCGGCCCTGCCCCCTCAGGCACCCCCGCCGCCGGGCGCCCCGCCGGCCGCGGCCGCGGGCGTGCGGTTCGACCGGCCGCGGCAGCCCGACGGGGCTGCGGTGTCGCCGGAGATCTACCAGACACAGCCCGACGAGTACCTCCTCCAGGCGCCGGACCCCCGGGTGTCCGCCGAGCCGGCGGCCCGGGCCGCGGGCACCGGCGGCAAGGTCTGCGTCGCCTGCCGGGCCGGCCGCGTGGACGACGACGGCTACTGCGAGAACTGCGGCCACGCCCAGCCGCGCGAACGGGACCACATGGAGCAGGAGTCCGGCCCCCTGGCCGCGGTCAGCGACCGCGGTCTGCGCCACCACCGCAACGAGGACGCGTTCGCCATCGGCACCACCACGCTGCCCGACGGCTCCCCCGCCTCCGTCGCGATCGTCTGCGACGGCGTCTCCTCGGCGACCCGCCCCGACGACGCCTCGGCGGCGGCGTCAAAGGCGGCGGGCGAGACGCTGCTGGCGGCCCTGCCGCGCGGCACGCACCCGCAGCAGGCGATGCACGACGCGATCCTCGCCGCCTCGCGCGCGGTCAACTCGCTCGCGGCGGAGCCCGCCACGGCCCTGGAGCAGGCCCCCCACCAGAACGCCCCCGCCTGCACGATCGTCGGCGCCGTGGTGACGTCCGGCCTCCTGATCGTCGGCTGGGTCGGCGACAGCCGCGCCTACTGGGTCCCGGTCGACCGCAGCGCTCCCCCCGCCCGGCTCACCGAGGACGACTCCTGGGCCGCGCAGATGGTCGCCGCGGGCCTGATGAACGAGGCCGAGGCCTACGCCGACGAGCGCGCCCACGCGATCACCGGCTGGCTCGGCGCGGACGCCTACGAACTGGAGCCGCACACCGCCGCGTTTAAGCCGGACCGGCCCGGCGTGGTCGTGGTCTGCACCGACGGGCTGTGGAACTACGCGGAGGCGGCCGAGGAGATGGCCCGCGTCGTCCCGCTCGACGCGGCCACGCATCCGCTGCACAGCGCCCGGGTGCTCGTCGGCCACGCCCTGGACGGCGGGGGCCACGACAACGTAACAGTGGCGCTCGTGCCGTTCCCGGCGGTGCCCCAGGGGGCAGGATCGGCCTGAGGCCACGTACGGGGACGCCTCGGCGGACCGGAGGGGACCGGTCCGCCTACCGTCATCACCCCGCCGCGGCGGGGGCTTTGGAGGGGGATCGAAGCAGGCATGGCCAATTTCTCGAAGTCGAACGTGCCCCAGTTCTCGGTGGACGTGTACCAGAACGAGTACCTGCCGGAGGGCGCCGGCGAGGTCAACGCCATCGTCACGGTGACGGCGACCGGCGGCGGCACGATCGGCAGCGCCGTCGCGGCGCCTCACCTCTACTCGCCCGGCCAGGGCCCGTCCGCGGCCGTGGCGATCATGGTCGACTGCTCCGGGTCGATGGACTACCCGCCGACCAAGATGCGCAACGCCCGCGACGCCACGGCCGCGGCGATCGACACCCTGCGCGACGGCGTGCACTTCGCGGTGATCGGCGGGACGCACGTGGCGAAGGAGGTCTACCCGGGCGGCGGGCGCGTCGTGGTCGCCGACGCCACCACCCGCGAGCAGGCCAAGCAGGCCCTGCGCTCACTGAGCGCGGGCGGCGGCACGGCCATCGGCACCTGGCTGAAACTGGCCGACCGCCTGCTGTCGTCCGCGGACGTCGCGATCCGGCACGGCATCCTGCTCACCGACGGCCGCAACGAGCACGAGTCGCCCCAGGACCTGAAGGCCGCGCTCGACACGTGCGCCGGACGCTTCACGTGTGACGCGCGCGGGGTGGGCACGGACTGGGAAGTGAAAGAAGTCACAGGGATCGCCTCCGCCCTGCTCGGCACCGCCGACATCGTCGCCGATCCGGCCGCGCTCGCCGCCGACTTCACGCGGATGATGGAGACGGCGATGGGCAAGGAGGTCGCGGACGTCTCGCTGCGTCTGTGGACCCCGGTCGGCACGACCGTGAAGTTCGTCAAGCAGGTCGCGCCGACGGTGGAGGACCTGACCGGCCGGCGCACCGAGGCGGGCCCGCGCGCCGGCGACTACCCCCTCGGTTCCTGGGGAGACGAGTCCCGTGACTACCACGTCTGCGTCGAGGTCCCGGTGGCGGGCATCGGTCAGGAGATGCTGGCGGGCCGGATCTCCCTGGTCATTCCGCAGCCCGACGGCAGCGTCCAGAACCTCGGCGCGCAGGGCCTGGTCCGGGCCGTGTGGACGGACGACATGGCCGCCTCGACGTCGATCAACCCTCAGGTCGCCCACTACACCGGGCAGGCCGAACTGGCCCAAGTCATCCAACAAGGGCTGGATCTTCGCAAGTCCGGAGATATGGACGGAGCAACGGCCAAACTGGGCCGGGCCGTTCAGCTCGCGAGTGCCTCCGGGAACGCGGATACTGCGAAACTGCTTGCGAAGGTGGTGGACGTGGTCGATGCCGCGACCGGTACTGTGCGACTGAAGGCGAAGGTCGCGGAGGCTGACGAGATGACGCTCGAAACCCGGTCCACGAAGACTGTTCGCGTGAAGAAGTGACCTAGAAGAGATCGAAGGAGGGACGCGCCGACATGCCGACCTGCCCGAACGGACACCAGTCGGGTTCCGACGACTGGTGCGAGGTCTGCGGTCACCGCATGGCGGGTGCCGTGCCTCCGCCTCCTCCCCCGCCGCCCCCGCCCGGCGGCTACGGCTTCCCGCCCCCGCCCGGCCAGGGTGGCCCGCAGGGCCCCGGCGGCCAGCCCGGTGGACGCCCGCCGCACCTGTCCGCCGTACCGAACGCCGAGCCGGAGCTCTGCCCGCAGTGCCGTACGCCCCGTGAGGGCGGCGCCCCGTTCTGCGAGGAGTGCCGGTGGAACTTCCTGACGAACACGGCGACGTCGTACACCCCCGCGGCCCCGCCGCCCGGCCCCGGCGTGCGTTTCCAGCCACCGGGCCGGCAGGGCCCGCCCGGCCCGTCGTACGGCGGCGGTGACTCCTACGAGTACCAGGGCTCGCGCCCGTCGCAGGTGAACCGCCCGGCGGAGCCGATCCCTCCGTTCGGCGGCGACCCCTCCGGCCGCCCCGGCCCGGGTGGCCCTGGCGGTCCCAGTGGCCCCGGTGGCCCCGGTGGCCCTCAGGGCGGTGGCTACGGCTACCCGCAGCCCGGCGGTGCCCCGACCTCGCCCGGCCCTGGCGGCCCCGGTGGCCCCGGTGGTCCCAGTGGCCCCGGTGGCCCTCAGGGCGGTGGCTACGGCTACCCGCAGCCCGGCGGTGCCCCGACCTCGCCCGGCCCTGGCGGCCCCGGCGGCCCCGGTGGCTTCGGCGGCCCTCCCGGCCCGGGTGGTCCCGGTGGCCCGGGTGGTCCCGGTGGCCCGGGTGGTCCCGGTGCTCCGCAGGCGTTCCACCAGTCCGGCCCGCCGGCCCCGCCCGGATTCCCGCAGGAGACCCAGCGGCCCCCGCACCAGGGCGGTCCGTCCTTCGGCGGCGGTGACGACGACTGGGTGATCTCCCCGCCGACGTCCGGCCCGGGAGGCCCCGGCGGCCCCGGCGGCCCCGGCCAGGGCGGCTACGGCTACCCGCAGCCCGGCGCGACGCAGGCCCCGCCCGGCCCCGGCGGCTTCCCGCAGCAGCCCCAGGCGCCGCAGGGACCGGCGACGTGGACCGCGACCATCGGCCCGGACCGCGAGTACTTCATGGCGATGATGCAGCGCTCCGGCCCCGAGGCCGCGGGCCTGAACCTGCCCGCGTACTCGCCCGAGCAGCAGCGCACGCTCACCGGCAACCAGCTCACGATCGGCCGCCGCCGGCACTCCACCGGCGACACCCCCGACATCGACCTGTCGACGCCGCCGGAGGACCCGGGCGTCTCGCACCAGCACGCGGTGCTGGTGCAGCAGCCGGACGGCAGCTGGGCGGTCGTCGACCAGAACTCGACGAACGGCACGACGGTCAACGGCTCGGACGAGCCGATCCAGCCCTTCGTCCCCGTACCGCTCCAGGACGGCGACCGGGTGCACGTGGGCGCCTGGACGACCATCACGATCCGCCGCGGCTGAACCGCCGGCGGCGCGGCGTCACGACGGGAGGGGCCAGGCGTACGGCCCCTCCGGGTCGTCCAGCCAGGCCCACTGCCTCTCGCCGCTCACAGTGACGCCGTAACGCTCGCGCTGCGGTCTGCCCTCCTGCTCCCACAGCGCGTGCGCCTCCTGCGGGTCGAGGCTGCCGCGGGTCAGAGCCAGCAGGAAGCGGAACAGGTCGTCCTCGCGGGCCCGGCGCGGCACCCCGCCCAGCTGGACCGGCTCGCCCCCGGGCCGGCCGGCTCCGCGCAGCGGCACGAAGTAGGCGGGCGTGTGCAGAAAGCGCCCCTCGGCGTGCCCGGCGTCCGTCACCGTCAGCAGGATCAGGCCGGTGGCGAGCGGCATGAGGATCCGGCCGCCGGGGCGGCTCTGGGCGACCCAGGCGGGCGGGACGCCACCCAGGGCGCAGGTGGCGATGATCCGGTCGAACGGGGCACGCTCCGGCACGCCCCGGGCGCCGTCGCCGGTGACGACGACCGGGTGGTACCCGGCGGCTGCCAGGTGCCGGCGGGCCGACTCGGTGATCTCCGGGTCGAGATCGACGGTGGTCACCTTGTCGTCGCCCAGCCGGTGTGCCAGCAGCGCCGCGTTGTAGCCGGTGCCGGCGCCGATCTCCAGGACCGTGTGGCCCTCCCCGACGCCCAGCGCGGCCAGCATGTCCGCCATCAGGGACGGCTGGCTGCTGGAGGACAGCAGCTCGCCGTCGCGCAGGCGGGTGGCCAGCGGGGTGTCCTCGTAGGCGCCCCGCATCCACCGCCCGCGTGCTTCCGGGTCGGTGCTCTCGCCCCAGCGGCGTTCGTAGCCGCCCGCGACACCGACGTAGTAGTACGGCACGAAGAGGTGCCGCGGGACCGTCGCGAAGGCCTCCCGCCAGCCCGGGTCGGCGTCCCAGGCCCCGCTCGCCTCGATCCGCCGCACCAGCGCCGCCCGCGCGGCGGCGGCGAGACCGTCGAGCTCCCTGCCGGGTGCGTAACCGCCCATGTCTCCACAGTAGGGGCAGGGCCCCGGCAGGAGGGGCGTGGTCCTAGGTCTTGAGTCCTATGCCGGGGCGTCTGAGACCATGGAGCGCGTGAATGAGATTCGGCGCGGCACGCTTCAGGAGCAGACCTTCTACGAGCAGGTCGGCGGGGAGGAGACCTTCCGTCGGCTCGTCCACCGTTTCTACCAGGGAGTCGCCGAGGACCCGCTGCTGCGGCCCATGTACCCCGAGGAGGACCTGGGCCCGGCCGAGGACCGCTTCGCGCTGTTCCTCATGCAGTACTGGGGCGGCCCCACGACGTACAGCGAGAACCGCGGCCACCCGCGGCTGCGGATGCGGCACGCGCCCTTCGCGGTCGACCGCGCGGCGCACGACGCCTGGCTGAAGCACATGCGGGTCGCCGTCGACGAACTCGGCCTGTCCGAGGAACACGAGCACACGCTGTGGAACTACCTGACGTACGCGGCGGCCTCCATGGTCAACACCGCGGGCTGACGGCCGTCGAGGCGCCGGTCAGCGCACGCTGACGTCCAGCGCCCCGAGCCCGGTACGTCGTACGGCGATGGATCCGTACGGCGTGCGCAGCCTCAGCCACGCGCCCGACGAGAACAGCCCGAGCGGCACCCCGGGCCGCAGGAAGCCCAGGGACTGCGCCGCGTGCACGGCCCGCACGGGCAGCCGGGTGTCCCCGACCGTGCGGGACCAGATGTCGCGTCCGATCCGGTCGAGCTCGGCCCGCGTCCGCTGCTCGGCGGGCAACTCCTGCGTACGGGAGCGGAACTCGGCGACGACCGCGGCGACGAGGGAGCGCAGGGCGTCCGGCGCCGGCAGCCCCGGCTCGGTGCGCCAGCCGCCACGGGGCGGCAGCACACCCGCCCACGGCGGCCCGGTCACCGCGCCCGGCACGACGACCGTGCCGGCCTTCTCGTCCACCGTCTCCAGGAACTCACCGGCGGACACGGTCACGTCCAGCGTGGCCTCCAGGCCCTTCTCGTACGGCTTCGCCAGCCGCACCGCCCGCACGGCGAGCACCTCGAAGGACGGGGGCCGTCCGAAGACGGCCAGTGCGGTGCCCGCGGCCTGCAGCCGCACCGCGGCCCCACGGTCGTAGTGGAGCAGCCGGGAGAGGAAGGCCGCGAGATCCGCCGCCTCCCCCTCGTCGGCGAGGTGGAGCACCGTCATGCCGCGACGGCCTCCTCCTCGGCGTCATCCGTGTACTCGCTGAGGAACTCCCGCTCCTCGGCGGTGATCCGGCGCGGGCGCTGGGCCTCGAAGTCGAACGGCACGATCACCGTCGAGGCCCGCACGTAGACCTGGTCGCCGTCCTTCACCTCGTAAGTGAGGGTGAAGGACGCGGCCCTGATCTCGGTGACCCACAGCTCGATGTCCACCGGGTGGTGCCGGTGGACGAGCTGCCGCTTGTAGTCGATCTCATGGCGTGCCACCACGGACCCCTGCTTGAAGTCCTTCTCCGGGCGGAACAGGAAGTCGATACGGGCTTCCTCCAGGTAGCGGAGGAACACCACGTTGTTGACGTGGCCGTACGCGTCCATGTCCGCCCAGCGCAGCGGGCAGCGGTAGATGTGCCGCAAGATCGATCAGCCCCGGGTCAGCTTCTTGTAGGTGGCGCGGTGCGGACGGGCGGCGTCCGGGCCGAGCCGCTCGACCTTGTTCTTCTCGTACGACTCGAAGTTGCCCTCGAACCAGAACCACTTGGACTCGCCCTCGTAGGCGAGGATGTGCGTGGCGACGCGGTCCAGGAACCACCGGTCGTGGGAGACGACCACGGCGCAGCCGGGGAACTCCAGCAGCGCGTTCTCCAGGCTGGAGAGGGTCTCGACGTCGAGGTCGTTGGTCGGCTCGTCGAGGAGCAGCAGGTTGCCGCCCTGCTTGAGGGTGAGTGCCAGGTTCAGGCGGTTGCGCTCACCACCGGAGAGCACGCCCGCCGGCTTCTGCTGGTCCGGCCCCTTGAACCCGAACGCGGAGACGTAGGCCCGCGACGGCATCTCGACCTGTCCGACGTTGATGTAGTCGAGCTCGTCGCTGACGACGGCCCACAGCGTCTTCTTCGGATCGATGTTCTCGCGGCTCTGGTCGACGTAGGAGATCTTGACGGTGTCGCCGACCTTGATGGCGCCGGAGTCCGGCTCCTCGATGCCCTGGATCATCTTGAACAGGGTGGTCTTGCCGGCGCCGTTCGGGCCGATGATCCCGACGATGCCGTTGCGCGGCAGCGTGAAGCTGAGGTCGTCAATGAGTAGCTTCTCGCCGAAGCCCTTGGTGAGGTTGTTGACCTCGACGACCACGTTGCCCAGGCGCGGGCCCGGCGGGATCTGGATCTCCTCGAAGTCCAGCTTCCGCATCTTGTCGGCCTCGGCGGCCATCTCCTCGTAGCGGGCCAGACGCGCCTTGGACTTGGCCTGGCGCCCCTTGGCGTTGGAGCGCACCCACTCCAGCTCTTCCTTGAGGCGCTTCTGCCGCTTGGCGTCCTTCTGCCCCTCGACCTTGAGGCGGGCGGCCTTGGTCTCCAGGTACTTGGAGTAGTTGCCCTCGTAGGGGTAGAGGCGACCGCGGTCGACCTCGCAGATCCACTGGGCGACGTTGTCGAGGAAGTACCGGTCGTGGGTGACCGCGACGACGGTGCCCGGGTACTTGGCCAGGTGCTGCTCCAGCCAGTTCACCGACTCGGCGTCGAGGTGGTTGGTGGGCTCGTCGAGCAGCAGCAGGTCGGGCTGTTCCAGCAGCAGCTTGCACAGCGCGACGCGGCGGCGCTCACCACCGGAGAGGTTGGTGACGGGCCAGTCGCCGGGCGGGCAGCCCAGGGCGTCCATGGCCTGCTCCAGCTGGGCGTCCAGGTCCCACGCGCCTGCGTGGTCGAGGTCCTCCTGGAGCTTGCCCATCTCCTCCATGAGCTCGTCGGTGTAGTCGGTCGCCATCTGCTCGGCGATCTCGTTGAACCGGTCGAGCTTCCCCTTGATCCCGGCGACGCCCTCCTGGACGTTCTCCAGGACGGTCTTGTCCTCGGTCAGCGGGGGCTCCTGGAGGAGGATGCCGACCGTGTAACCGGGCGTGAGGAAGGCGTCACCGTTGGACGGCTGCTCGATGCCGGCCATGATCTTCAGGATCGTCGACTTGCCGGCGCCGTTCGGGCCGACGACGCCGATCTTCGCTCCCGGGAGGAAGCTCGTCGTCACGTCGTCGAGGATCACCTTGTCGCCGTGCGCTTTGCGCGCCTTGCGCATGGTGTAAATGAACTCAGCCAAGAGAAACCGTCCGGCAGCTTGAAACTGGCAGTGGGCAGATACACCCCATCTTGCCGTACGGCTAGCCCTGGGTGGAAACGCGTATGGCGGGGCGGTCCTGACATGGGTCTTCGTGACCTACCTGGCGACCGAGAACCTGGTGTTCCCGAGCACGCGACGCCGCGACCCTACCCACGCTCGTCGAGCGGCGGAACATGTCCTGCGACTGCTGGGCCATCAGTCCGTCTGGTACACGAACATCAGTGACCTCTCGCCCCGAGCACGGGCATGGGGCCCCGGTCACCCGGCATACCTTCGATGGAGTCGTGGCCGGGACCGGCGGCACCTTCACAGTGGTGTTGCTCCAGGTCGGTGAGGACTGAGCCCCGCCGCAGAGGATCCCCCTCTTGCCGTACCGAGAGGCCCGGGTGAAAACCTCGGGGTGGGGGTGCTGACCTGGGAGTTCGTGAGGGTGGCTGGGCGAACCGGGTGGGAGCCCCCTGCTCCCTCGTACGCTGTCCCCGTGCCGTCCTCCCGCCTGCATCGTGTCGCCGTCCTCGTGCTCGTGGGGGCGAAGCCGCTCGACGTCGGCATTCCCGCGCAGGTGTTCACGACCCGCGCGAGCATGCCGTACGAGGTGCGCGTGTGCGGTGCGGCGCCCGGGCTCGTGACCGGCGGCGACGGTCTGTCGTACGACGTGGCACACGGGCTCGACGCGCTCGCGTGGGCCGACATCGTCTTCATCCCCGGCTACCGGTTCCCGGACCGCGACGATCCGCCGCGGGCCGTCGTCGACGCGCTGATCGCGGCGCACGCCCGGGGCGCCCGGCTCGCCGCCATCTCGACGGGTGCCTTCGCGCTCGCCGCCACGGGCCTGCTCGACGGCAGACGCGCCACGACGCACTGGCACTACTCCCGCGCGCTCGCGGCGAAGCATCCACTCGTCCGGATCGACGAGGACGTCCTGTTCGTGGACGAGGGCAGCGTCCTGACGTCGGCGGGCGCCGCCTCGGGCATCGACTTGTGCCTGCACATCCTGCGCGGCGACCTCGGAGTGGCCGCGTCGAACCACGCGGCCCGGCGCCTGGTCGCCGCCCCCTATCGCAGCGGCGGCCAAGCACAGTACGTGCCGCGCAGCGTGCCCGAGCCGCTGGGCGAGCGGTTCGCCGCCACCCGGGAGTGGGCGCTGCGCCGGCTCGGCAAGCCCCTCACCCTCGACGTGCTCGCGCGGCACGCGGCGGTCTCGCCCCGTACGTTGTCGCGGCGCTTCGTCGAGGACACGGGGTACACGCCCATGCAGTGGGTCATGCGCGCCCGTATCGACGTGGCCCGTGAGCTGCTGGAGCGTTCGGAACGGGGCGTGGAGCAGATCGCCGCCGACGTCGGTCTGGGCACCGGCGCGAATCTGCGGCTGCACTTCCAGCGCATCCTCGGCACCACCCCGAGCGAGTACCGGCGCACCTTCGCCCGAGGCGAGTAGCCCGCCGCCCCGTGGCCCTGTGGCCCTGTGGCGCGATCCTTTTGAACCGTGGCGATCACGCCGCTGTCCCGGGCGTCCGCCTGCCGCGACGCTGGTCGCGAACCGGAGAAACCGAAGGGACACCACCACTCATGACGCGCATCGCGATCAACGGATTCGGCCGCATCGGACGCAATGTGCTGCGCGCCCTGCTCGAACGCGACAGCGAGCTCGACATCGTCGCCGTCAACGACCTCACCGAGCCCGCGACCCTCGCCCGGCTGCTCGCCTACGACACGACGGCCGGCCGGCTCGGCCGCCCGGTGACCGCCGACGGGGACGCCCTCGTCGTCGACGGCCGTCGCATCAAGGTGCTCGCCGAGCGCGAGCCGGCGCAGCTGCCCTGGGCCGAACTCGGCGTCGACATCGTCCTCGAAGCCACCGGCCGATTCACCTCGGCCAAGGCCGCCCGTGCCCACCTCGACGCCGGCGCGAAGAAGGTGCTCGTCAGCGCACCGTCGGACGGCGCCGACGTCACGCTCGCGTTCGGGGTCAACACCGACGCGTACGACTCGGACGTGCACACGGTCGTCTCGAACGCCTCGTGCACGACCAACGCGCTCGCGCCGCTGGCCGCGGTGCTCGACGAGCTGGCGGGCATCGAGCACGGCTTCATGACCACGGTGCACGCCTACACGCAGGAGCAGAACCTGCAGGACGGTCCGCACCGCGATGCCCGTCGCGCCCGCGCTGCCGCCGTCAACATCGTGCCGACCACGACGGGTGCCGCCAAGGCGATCGGTCTCGTGCTGCCGAACCTCGACGGCAAGCTGTCGGGCGACTCGATCCGCGTGCCGGTTCCGGTGGGCTCGATCGTCGAGCTCAACACGACCGTCGCCCGGGACGTGACGCGCGACGACGTGCTGGCGGCCTACCGCGCCGCGGCGGAGGGCCCGCTCGCCGGCGTCCTCGAGTACTCCGAGGACCCGCTCGTGTCCGCCGACATCACGGGCAACCCGGCCTCGTCGATCTTCGACTCGGCCCTCACCCGCGTCGACGGCCGCCACATCAAGGTGGTCGCCTGGTACGACAACGAGTGGGGCTTCTCGAACCGCGTGATCGACACGCTCGAACTCCTCGGCCGGCGCTGACGGAGGGCGCAGGCGGAGGGCGGGAGCGGCCCGGGCGGCGCCGCCCGGCCGAATCACTCCCCCGCCGTGGCCTCCCTGCGCCGCAGCACGACCAGCGTCGTCCCGCCGATCACGACCAGGCCGATGGCGACGCCCACGATCACGGGGGTGATCTCCGAGCTGCCCGTTTCGGCGAGGTTGGTGTCGGTGGCGGTGCCGCCGACCGTCGCCGGGCTCGGTTCGCTGAGGGTCTGGGTGGTGGTGCCGGTGTCGCTGCCGCGCGTCCGGCAGTCCAGCATGCCGGTGAAGCGCTTCTCGAAGCCGCCCGGGCCGTTGATCGTGAAGTCGTAGGCCTGGTCCTCCTGGAGCGGCACCGTGACCGTGCGGGTCTCGCCGGCGGCGATGGTGTGCTCCAGACCGGCCAGTTCGAAGGTGAACGGCTCGTCGCCCTGGTTGGAGGCGATGATGTCGACGCCGCCCTCGGCGCAGTTCTCCGCCGCCGACAGCGCCGGGACCGGGCCCTGCTTCGCCCAGGTCGCCCCGGCCGTCGCGGACACCGTCGACTCGCTGGAGCCGGCCAGGATCTGCGTCTGGCTGCGGTTCTCGGAGGCGAAGGCCCGGCCGACCGGCACGGTCGTCGAGGCCTGCACGGTCAGGTCCGCCGTACCGGCTGCCGCGTCCTCGGGCACGTCGAAGAACACCTGCCCGCCGTCGGACGTGGTGGTGACGGTCTTGCCTTGCTTGTCGACGACCCGCACCCCGCTCGTGGCGGCGTCCGCGGGCGGGGTGACCGTCGCGCTGCCGGCGTTGGTGCGCACCGTCACCGGACCGATCCGCTCCCCCGGCCGGCCGGAGACGGCGGGGGGCTCCAGGGTGAGCGAGGCCCGGGGCTCGGGCAGATCGCGGGCGCTCTTCTCCAGGTGGTCCGCGAGCTGCTCGGCCTGCGGGTCGAGGGCCTCGACGGCCACGTGGTCCGAGTAGCGCCAGATCGCCACCTGGGTGCCGGCGGCCGCGTCCTGCTCGGTCAACGGGCCGCGCACGCCCGCCTTCCGCGCCAGCGTCGCGAGGTCGTTCACCTGCGGGTAGGAGTTCTGCAGGATCCAACGGATCTTGCCGGCGTCCTTGTTGGTGCCCAGAGACGTGCCGCTCCAGGGCGTCTCGTGGTACTTGGCGTCCCGCTGCGTGGGATTGTGGAGGTCGACGCAGTATGTCTGCAGCATGCCACCGCCGTCGACGGACATCTCGAACAGTCCTGCCGGGATCTCCTGGTCGCCGGTGCCGGCGTGTATCACTGCCGCGCCGTACGTCTTGAGGCCGCCTATCGTCGCGGCCGCTCCGCCCTGTCTCTGTGTCGTCTCGTCGGCGACCGCCCGGCCGGCACCGGCCAGACCGCCCGCGGCGACGAGCCCGGACACCACTGTCGCGGTGGCGAGACGGGTCGCCGCTCGCCTGCGTACGAACACCTCAGAGAACGAAGCAAACACCGAATTCCCCTTCGGGCAGGACCGTTGACGTGGGGGGACGGTCCCACCAGCAGAATCAGAGGCCTCACAGGACACAAGAGACCCGAGAACCATGTCCGGCATCCTAGGTACGCGGCGGACCTCGCCCGCCGGTCAGACGGTCGGACGAGTGATCCGACTCGGAATCGTTATCGCCAAGATCCCTGGTGGGCAGGGCTTATCGACAAATCCACCCCTCACCGTTCGGTGCGCACCGGACGATAAGCCGTAGTTCGGGCGGGCGGATGTCGATGAGTGATTGACGCTACGTCAATACGGGCGAGTCGGACCGCTGTTGGGCTGTGGGGTCCACCGGTCCTCCTGAACCCTGAGGCGGAGTATCCCAGTTGGGTTCCGGTTGGGTCGGCGCAAGTGCCGTTTCCGCCTTGCCGGTGCGCCTGAAGGCCGAGGTGCCCCAGGCGAGATCGTGTCCGATCGACACGGCGTCGATGTCCGCCGACGTCCAGCTCTGCCCCTCGCGTACGTCGGTTCGCACCTTCAGCCTGCCCTGCACGATCACGGGCTCGCCGACCGTCAGCGACGCCGCCGTGTTGGTGGCCAGCTGACGGTTGGCCCACACCGTGAAGAAGTTGGTGTGCCCGTCCGTCCACGTGTTCTTCTCGCGGTCCCAGTAGCGCGCGGTCACCGCCAGCCGGAACCTCGCCGACGGGCCGGACGCCATCTCCCGGTACACCGGCTGCGTCGCCACCCTGCCCACCGCGCAGACCATCGTCTCGTTCATCGCGAACCCTCCCTCGCCCGGCGTGCGGCAACGCACCGGGCCGACACGCGTACGGGCCCGTCCCGTACGGCTGTGTCTTCCAGACTGCCGTCGCCGGGCCGGGCCCGCTGAGCGCTGTGGATCACCGGGCGCCTGTGGATAACGCCGTCACCCAGACGGGGTGGGGTGGGTGGGGTGCAGTGGGGTGGTCATGAGGGTGGGGTGCAGT
>NZ_WWIC01000201.1:0-10068 GCF_009872555.1 Streptomyces sp. SID5643 | reverse complement strand
GGCCGCCGCCGGTGCGGCCGCGGCCCGGCGTGCCGCCGGGTCGGGCCAGGGTGCCGGTGCCCTCGGCGCCGGTGCCTCCGGCGGTGCCTTCGGGGGCGGTGCCTCCGGTGGCGGCCGGCTCGCTCCCGGTCAGGGCCCGCGGGCCGCGCTGCCCGGGCGTGACGGGGACGGTGGCCGTCCCGGAGCGCAGGGCGGCGCGCGCGGACCGCAGGGTCCCGGCCCGTCGTCGTTCGAGCAGAGCGGTCCCCCGCAGGGCCGTCCGTCCCCGGCCGGTGCCGGTGGCGGATTCGGTCAGCAGGCGCCGGGCGCCCCGCAGGGTCTGCAGGCCGCGGGCACCAACGGACCGCAGCAGAACCAGGACGCCTTCGGCGGTGGCCGGAGCCGCAAGAAGCAGGGCGGCAACGCCGAGCAGGGCAAGGGCCGCAGGCCGCAGCTGCCGCCGCGCGGTGGTCCGCGGGCCGAGCTGCCCGGTGGTGACGCGCAGCAGCGGGTGCCGAGCTGGAGCGACGAGAACGCCCAGCCGCCGGTGCCGCGTGCGTCGCTGGACGCCCCGCGCGGCCACGAGGAGCAGCCGGACGTCTCGCGTACGGCCGCCCTGCCGCGCGTCGACGACCGCCAGGGTCCCGGTGCGACGGCGGAGATCCCGGCCGTGCCGCACGACGAGAGCAGGCAGGGCTTCGGCTCGCCGACCGACTTCGGTGCGGCCCAGGACCCGTTCGGTCCCGGCGCGAACGCACAGCAGGGCCAGGGTCAGTTCGTCCGCCCGGACGTCTTCGGCACCCCGGGCGGCCGAGGCGACTCGTCCACGTCGGGCCAGTACCCGGCGCCGCAGTCCTACGACAACGGCTCGACCGGCCAGTACCCGGCCCCGCGCCAGGAGAACGGGGCGACCGGCCAGTACCCGGCGCCCCGCCAGGACAACGGCTCCACGGGCCACTACCCGGCGCCCCGCCAGGACAACGGCTCGACCGGCCAGTACCCCGCACCGCGCCAGGACAACGGCTCCGGGCGGCCCACCCTCCCGGGTCCGGCCACGCCGGCCGACCCCGCGGGCACGGGCCGGTACGAGCAGCAGCAGGTCAACGGCGGCCGTGGACCGGCCGACTTCGGCGCCCCGCGGCCGCCCGCCCCGCAGGCCCGGCCCGTCCGGCAGGAGCCCGAGGCCCTGCCGCCGGCGTCCGGTCCGGGCGACGGTCGTACGCCGCTGTACGACACGCTGGAGACCAACTGGTTCCACGGCCAGCAGGAGCAGCAGCCGCAGAACAACGGCTCCGCCCCGGCGGCCCCGCAGCAACCGCAGGGACCCACCGGTCCGCAGCGGTCCGCCGCCCCCGCCGGCTGGCGCACCTCGCCGAACGACGACCTCGTCCGCCAGGCCGAGCGCGTCCGCCAGCCCGCCGCGGGTGGTGTCACCACCTCCGGCCTGCCGCGCCGGGTGCCCCGGGCGAACCTCGTCCCGGGCACGGCACAGCAGCAAACCCACCAGAGCGGTCCGCAGGTCTCGCGTGCGCCCGATGACGTACGCGGCCGGCTGACCAATCTCCGTCGGGGAATCGCACAGGGTCGTCAGGCCGGGTCCACCCAGACCGGCAGCCACCCACGGCCCACTCACCAGCAGGAGCGTTAGTTGAGTCCGATGAGCCAGGCGGCACAGAATCTCAACTGGTTGATCACCAACTTCGTGGACAACACCCCCGGGGTGTCCCACACCGTCGTCGTGTCCGCCGACGGTCTCCTCCTGGCGCTGTCGGAGGGCTTTCCGCGCGACCGCGCGGACCAGCTCGCGGCCGTCGCCTCGGGCCTGACGTCGCTGACGGCGGGCGCTTCCCGGATCTTCGAGGGCGGTGAGGTGGCGCAGACGGTGGTGGAGATGGAGCGAGGGTTCCTCTTCCTCATGTCCGTCTCGGACGGCTCGTCCCTCGCGGTCCTCGCCCACCCCGAGTGCGACATCGGCCTCGTCGGCTACGAGATGGCGCTCCTGGTCGACCGCGCGGGCGCGGTCCTCACCCCCGACCTGCGAGCCGAGCTCCAAGGCAGTCTGCTCCACTGATCGGCCCCGGCACCACCCGTCTCACCACACCACCGTCCGGCTGCCGCACACCCCACACAGGCCCCGTCAGACGGCTTGCTGACCGACTTGCTGTCCCGCCCGGAGGACCCATGACCCCGCCCACCGCCTCTCATGATCCGTACGCGGAGCCGTACGAGGACGAGGGCGACCAGCCGCTGGTTCGGCCCTATGCCATGACCGGCGGCCGGACGCGGCCGCGCTACCAACTGGCCATCGAGGCCCTGATCAGCACGACCGCGGACCCCGCCGCGCTCATGGGGCTGCTCCCGGAGCACCAGCGGATCTGCCACCTCTGCCGTGAGGTGAAGTCGGTGGCCGAGGTCTCGGCACTGCTGAACATGCCGCTGGGTGTGGCCCGGATCCTGGTCGCGGACCTCGCCGAGGCCGGTCTTGTCGCGATCCACCAGCCGGGCGGCGACGACGCCACCGGTGCACCGGACGTGACACTGCTCGAAAGGGTGCTCAGTGGACTTCGCAAGCTCTGACCAGGGTCGATCCACCACCTCCGCGAAGATAGTGGTCGCGGGTGGGTTCGGCGTGGGCAAGACCACGTTCGTGGGTGCCGTCTCGGAGATCAACCCGCTGCGGACCGAGGCCGTGATGACCTCGGCCAGCGCGGGCATCGACGACCTGACCCACACCGGGGACAAGACGACCACGACGGTCGCCATGGACTTCGGCCGTATCACCCTGGACCAGGACCTGATCCTGTACCTCTTCGGTACGCCGGGCCAGGACCGCTTCTGGTTCATGTGGGACGACCTGGTGCGCGGCGCCATCGGCGCGGTGGTGCTCGTGGACACCCGGCGCCTGGCCGACTGCTTCCCGGCCGTCGACTACTTCGAGAACTCGGGTCTGCCGTTCGTCGTGGCCCTCAACGGCTTCGACGGGCAGCAGCCCTACCAGCCCGAAGAGGTGCGCGAGGCATTGCAGATCGGGCCGGACACCCCGATCATCACGACGGACGCCCGGCACCGGGCCGATGCGAAGAGTGCCCTGATCACGCTGGTCGAGCACGCTCTGATGGCACGGCTGAGGTAGCACCCAATTCAGAAGTGCCATACGGCAGTTGTCGTAGATACACCGGAGCCGACTGTGTCCTTTGACACGGTCGGCCAAGGTGTTCATAACGTTTCGGCAGAGGAATCGGGTGGTACGGCCACGCGTCGCGCACATCCGGTCTCGCTGCGCGCACAACAGCCCCGCCTTTTGGCGGGGCTCGCCTCTTTATGACCGTTTTATCTGGGGCTTACATTACGTCGATTCCCCCTCCCTGACTGTTTGGAAGAGCGCTGGTCGTCGTGCTGGAATGCCTGAACTGCCCAATAGTCAATGACGCACTCGTCCATCGAGGCGTGTTGGGCTCTGAACACTGCGGCACAACGTTGGTGCCGACCGCCGAGAGGTTGTTGGTCGAGTGAGGCGAAGCAAGAACAGTCCCGAGCCGTCGGCCCGGGGCAACTTCACCCCGCCGCCGCGCACAGCGGCGCCCGCCCCCGTGCCCGGTTCGGAACCGACGGCCGCGCCCGCCGAGAGCGGCGGCCGTCTCTCTCCGCGCAACTGGCGTGTGGCGACCAGGCTGAACGCGATCCTGCTCATACCCGTGCTGGTCGGCCTCGTCATGGGCGGCTTCCAGGTGAAGGGCTCGATCGACACCTGGCAGGAGGCCGAGGACGCGGAGAACACCGCGCGCCTGGTCCGGGCCGCCCTGGCGTACGGCAACGAACTGCTCACCGAGCGCGACGTGACCGCCGCGCCCCTGCTCCAGGGCAAGGGCACGAAGGATCCGACGGTCGTGAAGGCCCGTGCGAACACCGACAAGGCGGCGGACGCTTTCGACGAGGCCGTCAAGAACATGCCCGACCGGCCCGGCCTGGAGCGGCGCCTGGAGCGCTTCCGCGAGGTCGAGCCGAAGCTCACGCAGCTGCGTGCGGCCGCCTACACCAGCCAGCTCAAGGGCGTGCAGACCGAAGAGGGTTACGTCGAGGTCGAGCACCGGCTGCTGGAGTTCGCCAACGAGCTCGGCCTGGGCACCGGCAACATCACCAGCTACGGCCGCACCGTCTACGCCATCTCGCTGACCAAGGGCGCCCTCTCCCTCCAGCGCTCCATCGGCATGCACCTGCTGATCAAGCCCGGACCGGACGGCGGCAATCTGGCCAGTCAGCGCATCGCGCTGTCCTCGTACGCCTACCTGGAGCGCATCGCCATCCAGGAGTACGAGAGCGGCGGCACCGAAGCGGACTTCGCCAAGCTGACGGCGGCCGAGAAGCAGATCAAGGCCGATGGCGCGAAGATGGCCGCGGACGCCAAGGCCAAGGATCCGGACTACGTACCGCCGCCCGCCAACCCCACCACGATGCTGGCGAGGATCGCGGCGCTGTCGTCCACGGACCCGAGCGAGCGCGCCGAACTCGCCCAGGCAGGCATCACGGCTCAGAACTGGTGGGCCGTCACCACGCTGAAGTTCGACGCGTACAACAAGATCGAGACCGAGCTGGCCGACAGGGCCGTGAGCGAAGCGTCCGACATCGCCGACGACGCCCAGCGTGACGCCTACATCACCGGTGCCGCCGTCGTGGTCGCCCTGCTCCTCGCCTTCATCCTGGCCGGCGCGGTCGCCCGCCAGATGAGCCGCTCGATGCGCCAGCTGCGCAACGCCGCCTTCGGCATCGCCGAGCAGCGTCTGCCGATGCTGGTCGACCAGCTCTCCCGCACCGACCCCGGCCGCGTCGACACCCGCGTCCAGGCCATCCCGATCTCCACCACCGACGAGATCGGCGAGGTCGCCCGCGCCTTCGACCAGGTCCACCGCGAGGCCGTCCGGCTCGCCGCCGAGCAGGCCCTGCTGCGGGGCAACATCAACGCGATCTTCACCAACCTCTCGCGCCGCAACCAGTCGCTGATCGAGGGCCAGCTGACCCTGATCACCGACCTGGAGAACAACGAGGCCGACCCGGACCAGCTGGAGAACCTCTTCAAGCTGGACCACCTGGCGACCCGTATGCGCCGCAACGGCGAGAACCTCCTGGTCCTCGCCGGCGAGGAGCCCGGCCGCCGCTGGGACCAGCCGGTCCCGCTGGTCGACGTGCTGCGCGCCGCCTCCTCCGAGGTGGAGCAGTACGAGCGCATCGAGCTGTCCGGCGTCCCGGAGGCCGAGATCCACGGCCGCGCCGTGACCGACCTCGTGCACCTGCTCGCCGAGCTCCTGGAGAACGCCACCACGTTCTCCTCCCCGCAGACCAAGGTCCGCGTCACCGCGACCCGTCTTCCCGACGGCCGCGTGATGATCGAGATCCACGACAAGGGCATCGGCCTCACCGCCGAGGACTTCGCGGACATCAACCACAAGCTGGCCAACCCGCCGACCGTGGACGCCGCGATCTCCCAGCGCATGGGCCTGTTCGTGGTCGGCCGGCTGTCCGACCGGCACGGCATCCGCGTCCAGCTGCGCCCCTCGGGAGAGCAGGCCGGCACCACCTCGCTGGTCATGCTGCCGGACGCGATCACCCACGGTGGTGGCGGCGAGCAGCACGTGGACCGCGACGAGTTCACCGTCTCGCAGATCATCCCGGAGCAGAACTTCGGCGGCGAGAACTTCAACCAGCAGCAGGGCATGCGCACGGCCGCGGAGCTCGGCTTCGACGACAGCCGCTACTCCGACGTCCCCGACGACATACGCGAGCTGGACCCCGTCGGCCGCTCCCTGATGCGTGAGGAGCGCCGGGCGGCCCTGGAGTCGCAGTCGCACGAGCAGCCCGCGCTGCCCGGCCAGAGCGCCCAGGAGCCGAACCAGGCGACCGGGTACCGCGACGAGTACAACGGGCAGCAGGGCTACGACGCCGGGCAGGCCTACGACACCGGCCAGTCCGGCTACCCGGAGCAGCAGCCGTCCTCGTACGACCGCCAGGCGTCGTACGAGGAGCAGCAGGCGTCCTACCAGGAGCAGCAGGCGTCGTACCAGGAGCAGCAGCAGCCGTCGTACGAGGAGCCGCAGCGGTCTGCGTACGACGAGCAGTACTACGCGCCGAACGGCGGTCTGCCGCAGAACGACACCTTCTCGCCGAACGGCGGCTACCCGGAGCCCTCCTATGCGGAGCCGGCCCAGGAGGAGCCCTCGGCTCCGGGCACGGGCGGGCCGGGCGGTTTCGCCGCGTTCGAGCAGCGGCGCCACCAGGACGACTGGCCGCAGCAGGACGGTTACCGCAACGGCTACCCGAGCCAGTACCCTGCTCAGGCCCCGGAAACGGAATCTGCGCAGGCCGCTGACGCAAGTGAGCAGGACCGCGTAGGCTTCGACCGTCCGGGATCGAGCCCCTCAGCCGCTCACACGATGACCGACGCCGGGCTTCCCCGCCGTGGAGCCACCGCGAGCGGTGCGAACGGTACGGGTGGCGCACGGCACGTGAACCAGGAGCCGCCGGCCTCCGCTGCGGAGAGCAACGGCGACGACTGGCGCTCGGCCAACGACGAGCGGTGGCAGCAGGCTTCGCAGCTCCGGAAGCCCAAGGCGGGCGGGGTCACCTCCTCCGGCCTGCCGAGGCGGGTTCCCAAGGCCAACCTGATCGAGGGAGCCGCCGAGAGCACCCCCCAGGGAGGCCCACAGGTCTCCCGCGCCCCGGAGGACGTCCGGGGCAGGCTGAGCAACCTGCGTCGGGGCGTCCAGCGCGGACGCAGCGCAGGCAGTGAAACGAACGGCCAGGGCTTCGGTCCTGACAGCACCTACAACCAGGAGCGTTAGTGTGAGCCCGATGAGCCAGGCGGCACAGAACCTGAACTGGTTGATCACCAACTTCGTGGACAACACCCCGGGGGTGTCCCACACGGTGGTGGTCTCCGCCGACGGACTCCTTCTGGCGATGTCCGAAGGCTTCCCCCGCGACCGCGCCGACCAGCTCGCGGCCGTCGCCTCCGGTCTGACGTCTCTGACGGCAGGCGCCTCCCGGATCTTCGAGGGTGGCAGCGTGAACCAGACGGTTGTGGAGATGGAGCGGGGATTCCTGTTCATCATGTCCATTTCCGACGGTTCGTCCCTCGCCGTTCTCGCACATCCGGAGGCGGACATCGGCCTCATCGGGTACGAGATGGCTCTGCTGGTCGACCGAGCCGGTACGGTCCTGACACCGGACCTTCGTGCAGAGCTCCAGGGGAGCCTGCTCAACTAACAGACGGACGGTGCGTTTTGGCGTCCCGTGGCCGTAAGGTTTCGGGACGCGGCTCCACAGCGATGGGTGCCAGGCACAGTCGGAGGAGGAGAAAGTGGCAACACCCCCAGGCGGTTCGTCTTCGGGCAACTGGTCGTACGGCCCTGCCCAGGGCCAGGGCGACGGTGGTCAGAACCCGAACCGTTACAACTTCCCCTCCGCACCGAGCCACCGGCAGCCGTACACGCCGCAGGGCCCCGGCCCGTCGCCGTACGACCAGCCGTCGGCCCCGCGTATCCAGCCTGTGCAGCCGCAGCGCCGCACCCCCGAGCCGGCGCCCGCCGGGGCGTCGAACAACCCCCTGGTGCGTCCGTACGCCATGACCGGCGGCCGGACCCGCCCGCGTTACCAGCTCGCCATCGAGGCGCTGGTGCACACCACCGCGCAGCCGCACCAGATGCAGGGCCAGTTGCCCGAGCATCAGCGGATCTGCAACCTCTGCCGGGAAATCAAGTCGGTCGCCGAGATCTCGGCGCTCCTCACGATCCCTCTCGGCGTGGCCAGGATCCTCGTCGCCGACTTGGCGGAGGCGGGACTGGTCGCCATCCATCAGCCCGGCGGCGACGAGAACGCCGGCGGCCAGCCAGACGTGACACTGCTCGAAAGGGTGCTCAGTGGACTTCGCAAGCTCTAGCGGAGGGCCTTCCCGCTCCACCACGTCCGCGAAGATCGTGGTGGCTGGCGGCTTCGGCGTGGGCAAGACCACGTTCGTGGGTGCCGTCTCGGAGATCAACCCGCTGCGCACAGAGGCCGTCATGACGTCCGCTTCGGCCGGCATCGACGACCTGACCCACACCGGGGACAAGACGACCACGACGGTCGCCATGGACTTCGGCCGTATCACCCTGGACCAGGACCTGATCCTGTACCTCTTCGGTACGCCGGGCCAGGACCGCTTCTGGTTCATGTGGGACGACCTGGTGCGCGGCGCCATCGGCGCGATCGTGCTGGTCGACACGAGGAGGCTCGCCGACTGCTTCCCCGCCGTCGACTACTTCGAGAACAGCGGCCTGCCGTTCGTCATCGCCCTCAACGGCTTCGACGGCCAGCAGCCGTACACGCCGGACGAGGTCCGGGAAGCCCTCCAGATCGGTCCGGACACCCCGATCATCACGACCGATGCCCGGCACCGGGCCGATGCGAAGAGTGCCCTGATCACGCTGGTCGAGCACGCGCTGATGGCGCGGCTCCGGTAGTTCCCTCGCTGTGGGACAGCCCCTGGCGGCCTTCGGGCTGCCAGGGGCTGTCGCGTTGCCGGGTGCGGACCGTGCGGGGCTGGTCGCGCAGTTCCCCGCGCCCCCAACAACAAGAAGGCCCCCCGAGGGGGGCCTTCTTGTTCGGTGCGGGGTCAGCGCCAGCTGTGCGGGGCCCTGAAGCCCGGCTCGCGTTCCAGGCGGCGCCAGCCCGCCTTGATGCGGCCGCGGTGGGCCGGGGTCGGATCCGTGGGGCGGGCGGCGGCGCGGGCCAGGAGGATGGCCGTGATGGCGGCGACCTCCTCGGGCTCGGCGTGGCCCTTCTCGACGCGGATATCAGCAGATTCCATGGGTGTCAGTCTCCGTGAGGAAGATGTCCGCCGGGTTACTGCGGCGGGTTGCCGTGCTTGCGGGACGGCAGGTCCGCGTGCTTGGTCTGGAGCATGGCGAGGGACTTGATGAGCACCTCGCGGGTCTCGGCGGGGTCGATGACGTCGTCGACCAGGCCGCGCTCGGCCGCGTAGTAGGGGTGCATCAGCTCGGACTTGTACTCCTTGACCATGCGGGCCCGCATGGCCTCGGGGTCCTCGGCGTCGGCGATCTGGCGGCGGAAGATGACGTTGGCCGCACCCTCCGCGCCCATGACGGCGATCTCGTTGGTCGGCCAGGCGTAGGTGAGGTCCGCACCGATGGACTGGCTGTCCATGACGATGTACGCACCTCCGTAGGCCTTCCGCAGGATCAGGGAGATCCTGGGCACGGTCGCGTTGCAGTAGGCGTAGAGGAGCTTCGCGCCGTGGCGGATGATGCCACCGTGCTCCTGGTCGACGCCCGGGAGGAAGCCGGGGACGTCCAGAAGAGTGATGATCGGGATGTTGAACGCGTCGCACATCTGAACGAAGCGGGCTGCCTTCTCGGAGGCCTCGATGTCCAGCACACCCGCCAGCGCCTGGGGCTGGTTGGCGACGATGCCGACGACCTGGCCGTCCATCCGGCCCAGGGCGCAGATGATGTTGCGGGCCCAGCGCTCGTGGACCTCCAGGTAGTCGCCGTCGTCGACGATCTCCTCGATGACCTTGGCCATGTCGTACGGCCGGTTGCCGTCCGCCGGGACCAGGTCCAGGAGGACGTCCGAGCGGCGGTCGGCCGCGTCAGAGGACTCGTGGCGGGGCGGGTTCTCGCGGTTGTTCTGCGGGAGCATCGACAGGAGGTAGCGGACCTCGGCGATGCAGGTCTCTTCGTGGTCGTAGGCGAAGTGGCACACGCCGGAGGTCTCGGCGTGGACGTCGGCGCCGCCCAGACCGTTCTGCGTGATCTCCTCACCGGTGACCGCCTTGACGACGTCCGGGCCGGTGATGAACATCTGCGAGGTCTCGCGGACCATGAAGACGAAGTCGGTCAGGGCAGGGCTGTAGGCCGCGCCGCCGGCGCACGGGCCGAGCATCACCGAGATCTGCGGGATCACGCCCGAGGCCTTGGTGTTGCGCTGGAAGATGCCGCCGTAGCCGGCGAGCGCCGAGACGCCCTCCTGGATGCGGGCACCGGCACCGTCGTTCAGCGACACCAGCGGGGCACCGGCCGCGATGGCCATGTCCATGAT
>NZ_WWIC01000200.1:0-256 GCF_009872555.1 Streptomyces sp. SID5643 | reverse complement strand
TCGATGGTCGGCCTGGAGCCGGTCAAACGGCAGGTGCGGGCGCTGTCCGCGCAGATGCGGATGGCCCGGCTGCGTGAGGCGCAGGGGCTGCCCGCGCAGGCCCCGAAGCGACATTTCGTCTTCTCCGGGCCGTCCGGAACCGGCAAGACCACGGTCGCGCGGCTGCTGGGCCGGGTGTTCGCCGCGCTCGGGCTCTTGGAGAGCGACCGACTCGTCGAGGCGCAACGCTCGGACCTGGTCGGCGAGTACCTGGGCC
>NZ_WWIC01000199.1:0-2630 GCF_009872555.1 Streptomyces sp. SID5643 | reverse complement strand
TTCGTGGCCGATCCGTTCGGTACGGGCGAGCGGCTCTACCGGACCGGTGACCTGGTGCGGTGGAACGTCGATGGTCAGGTCGAGTATTTGGGCCGGGTCGACGAGCAGGTGAAGGTACGGGGCTTCCGGATCGAGCTGGGTGAGGTCCAGGCGGCCGTCGCCGCGCATCCGCAGGTCTCCCAGGCCGTCGTCACCGTCCGCGAGGACACCCCGGGCGACAAGCGCCTGGTCGCCTACGTCGTGCCCAGCGAAGGTTCCGACGGTCAACTGACCTCGGAAGTAGACGCGTTCGTCGCGCGGAGGCTGCCGTCGTACATGGTGCCGTCGGCGGTGGTGGAGCTGGACGCGCTGCCGCTCAATGCCAATGGAAAGCTCGACCGGACTGCCCTGCCCGCCCCGGAATACCGCTCGGACGCCGGACGAGGCCCCGCGAACGCACGGGAGGAGATCCTGTGCGCCGCCTTCGCCGAGGTGCTCGGCCTGGAGAGCGTCGGCGCCGACGATGACTTCTTCGCCCTCGGTGGCCACTCGCTGCTGGCGATCCGCCTCGTCGAGGCGGTGCGGGCGCGGGGCGTGACCGTGTCGGTGCGTTCGCTGTTCCTGGCCCCGACCCCGGCCGGGCTCGCGCTGTCGGTCGGCACCGAACGGGTCGCGGTGCCGGAGAACCTCATCCCCGCGGGCGCGACTGTGATCACGCCGGAGATGCTGCCGCTGGTGGACCTGTCGGCCGAGGAGATCGAGCGGGTCGTCTCGGGCGTCGACGGCGGGGCGGCCAACGTGGCCGACGTCTACCCGCTCGCACCCCTCCAGGAAGGCATGCTCTTCCACCACATGCTCGCCGAGGGTGGCGAGGACGCGTACGTGATGCCGACGGTGGTGGAGTTCGACTCGCGTACGCGACTGGACGCGTTCGCGGACGCGCTGCAGCGGGTGATGGACCGGCACGACATCTACCGGACCTCGATCGTGTGGGAGGGGCTGCGGGAGCCGGTGCAGGTGGTGTGGCGCCGGGCCGAGCTGTCGGTGGACGAAGTGGCTCTGGACCCGCGGAGCACCGACCCGGTCACCGAGTTGCAGGCAGCGGTCGGGCTGTCCATGGATTTGGGCAGGGCCCCACTGATCGACCTGCATGTGACGGGCCTGCCGGACGGCCGGTGGCTGGCGCTGGCACGGGCGCATCACATGGTGCAGGACCATACGGCGCTGGAAGTGCTGCTCGCCGAGGTACGGGCGTTCCTGGCCGGCCACGACGAGACGCTTCCCGAGCCGTTGCCGTTCCGCAACTTCGTGGCTCAGGCGCGGTCCGGGGTGGAACGCGCGGAGCACGAGCGGCACTTCGCCGAGCTTCTGGGAGATGTCGAGGAGCCGACGGCACCGTTCGGGCTCGTGGACGCGCGTGGTGACGGAGCCGACGCGGTGCGGGCGCGGGTTCCCCTCGACGAGCATCTGCACGAGCGGCTGCGGAGTGCCTCCCGGCAGCTGGGTGTCAGTGCGGCGACGGTGCTGCATGTCGCATGGGCGCGCGTTCTGGCCGTGGTCAGCGGCCGGGATGACGTGGTGTTCGGCACGGTGCTCTTCGGCCGGATGAACACCGGAACGGACGCGGACGGTGTGCCGGGTCCGTTCATCAACACGCTGCCCGTACGCGTCCGGACCGAAGAGACGGACGTACTCGCGGCGGTGGCGGCGATGCGCGACCAGCTTGCGGGCCTGCTGGAGCATGAGCACGCACCGCTGGCGCTGGCCCAGCGGGCCAGCGGGGTCCCCGGAGACACCCCCCTGTTCACGTCGTTCCTCAACTACCGCCACAACAGCGGTCAGGACGATGAGAACGAAGGCCGGGCCGGAGCGATGGAGGGCATCCGGCTGGTGTACTCGCGGGAGCGCACCAACTATCCGCTGATGGTGTCGGTCGACGACAACGGGGACTCGATGTCGCTGGCTGTGGACGCGGTGGCACCGGTCGATCCGCGCGCGGTGGCGGTGCTGGTGCGCACCGCCGTGGATGGCCTGGTGTCCGGGCTTGAGCAGGTGCTCGCCGGTGGCCCGGATGTGCCGTTGGGCTCGGTCCAGGTCCTGGACGAGGCCGGGTTGCGGCAGGTGGTGTCGGAGTGGAACGACACCGGGACCGTGGTGGAGCCTTCGACGGTGCCGGGGTTGTTCGAGGCGCAGGTGGTGCGGACGCCGGATGCGGTGGCGGTGGTCGCCGAGGGTGTGGAGGTGTCGTACGCGGAGCTGGACGCGCGGGCGAACCGGCTGGCGCGGTTGCTGGTTTCCCGGGGTGTCGGCGCGGAGTCCGTGGTCGGCGTGTGCATGGGGCGCGGTGTCGACACGGTGGCGGCGTTGCTGGGTGTGATGAAGGCGGGTGGCGCGTATCTGCCGGTCGACCCGGAGTACCCGGCCGAGCGGATCAGCTACATGCTCGACCGTGCCGGTGCTGTCGTGGTGCTGGCCTCGGCGGCGGTGGAGGGTGTGTTGCCGAGCGGCGTGGCGCGCGTCGTGGTGGACGCGCCGTCGGTGGTCGAGGAACTGGCCCGCCTCGATGGCGGTGGTCTGGCCGGGGCGGGACCGCGGCCGGGGAATCCGGCGTATGTGATTTTCACGTCGGGTTCGACGGGGCGTCCGAAGGG
>NZ_WWIC01000198.1:0-9775 GCF_009872555.1 Streptomyces sp. SID5643 | reverse complement strand
CGTGGCTTGTCGCGCAGTTCCCCGCGCCCCTTGAGCGCCTTCGACCACAGCCTCGCTGGAAGGAACCCTTCAGGTGACCGCACAACTCCTCGACGGCAAGGCCACTGCCGCCGCCATCCGCAGTGAACTCGCCGAGCGCGTGGCCAAGTTGACCGCCCTCACCGGTCGGGCGCCCGGCCTCGGGACCGTCCTGGTCGGTGACGACCCCGGCAGTCGTGCCTACGTCGGTGGCAAGCACCGGGACTGCGCCCAGGCGGGGATCGCCTCGATCCGGCGGGAGCTGCCCGCGGACGCCTCTCAGCGGCAGGTCGAGGAGACGATCGACGAGCTCAACACCGACCCCGCCTGCACCGGCTACATCGTCCAGCTCCCGCTGCCCCGCCACCTGGACGCCGGCGCCGTACTGGAGCGCATGGAGCCGGCGAAGGACGCCGACGGACTGCACCCCGTCAACCTCGGCCGGCTCGTCCTCGGCGTGGAGGCGCCGCTGCCGTGCACCCCGCGCGGCATCGTCGAACTGCTCCGCCGGCACGACGTGCCGCTCGCCGGAGCCCGGGTGTGTGTCGTCGGGCGGGGCATCACGGTCGGTCGGCCGATCGGGCTCCTGTTCACCCGCCGCTCCGAGAACGCCACCGTCACCCTCTGCCACACCGGAACCAAGGGCCTGGCCTGGCACGTTCGCGAGGCGGACATCGTCGTCGCGGCCGCCGGCTCGCCCGGACTGATCACCAAGGACATGCTGCGCCCCGGCGCAGCCGTCCTGGACGTCGGCATCACCCGCACCGACCAGGGCCTGGTCGGAGACATCCACCCGGACGCCGCCCAGGTCGCCGGATGGCTGGCGCCGATGCCCGGGGGCGTGGGCCCCATGACCCGTGCCATGTTGCTCGCCAATGTCGTCGAGGCCGCCGAGAGGAACGCGAACGCCGTATGAACGCGCTGAACACCCCCCTGGCGGAGCTGGACCCCGAGGTCCATTCCGCGCTCCGCGCCGAGCTGCACCGGCAGCAGTCCACCCTGGAGATGATCGCCTCCGAGAACTTCGCGCCCTCCGCCGTGATGGAGGCGCAGGGTTCGGTCGCGACCAACAAGTACGCCGAGGGCTACCCCGGCCGGCGCTACTACGGCGGCTGCGAACACGTCGACGTCACCGAGCGGCTGGCCATCGAGCGCGTCAAGTCCCTCTTCGGCGCGGGCTTCGCCAACGTCCAGCCGCACTCGGGCGCCCAGGCGAACACCGCCGTCTTCTTCGCCCTGCTCCGGCCCGGTCACACCGTCCTCGGCCTCGACCTCGCGCACGGCGGGCACCTCACGCACGGCATGCGCATCAACTACAGCGGCAAGATGCTCAACGTCGTGCCCTACCACGTCTCGGAGGCGGACCACCTCGTCGACATGGACGAGGTCGAGCGGCTCGCCAAGGAGCACCGCCCCAAGATGATCATCGCGGGCTGGTCGGCGTATCCCAGGCAGCTGGACTTCGCGGCCTTCCGCAGGATCGCCGACGAGGTGGGCGCCCTGCTGATGGTCGACATGGCGCATTTCGCCGGCCTGGTGGCGGCAGGACTGCACCCGAGCCCCGTGCCGCACGCCCACGTCACGACCACGACGACGCACAAGACCCTCGGCGGTCCGCGCGGTGGCGTCATCCTCACCAACGAGGCCGACCTCGCCAAGAAGATCAACTCGGCTGTCTTCCCCGGCATGCAGGGCGGCCCCTTGGAGCACGTCATCGCCGCGAAGGCGGTGTCGTTCAAGGTCGCCGCGACACCGGAGTTCGCCGAACGCCAGTCCCGGACGCTCGCCGGCTCCCGCATCCTCGCCGAACGCCTCACCCAGCCGGACGCGGCAGCCGCCGGAATCAGGGTGCTGACCGGCGGCACGGACGTCCACCTCGTCCTGGTCGACCTGCGCCACTCCGAGCTGGACGGCCGCCAGGCCGAGGACCTGCTCCACGAGATCGGTATCACCGTCAACCGCAACGCCGTGCCCTTCGACCCGCGCCCGCCCATGGTCACCTCGGGCCTGCGCATCGGCACCCCGGCCCTGGCCACCCGCGGCTTCACCGAGGAGGACTTCGCCGAGGTCGCGGACGTCATCGCCCTCGCTCTCCAGCCGGAGCCGGACGTGGCCGCCCTGCGTGCCCGCACGGAGGCCCTGGCCGCCAAGCACCCGCTCTACCCGCACCTGTCGGACAACGGAGACGCCCGATGAGCCCCCGCACCCCCGGCGCCGAGCTCCCCGAACACCCCGACCGGCTCTGGCGCAACCCCGAGCCGAAGCGCTCCTACGACGTCGTCGTGGTGGGCGGCGGCGGCCACGGCCTGGCCACCGCCCACTACCTGGCGAAGAACCACGGCATCACCAACGTGGCCGTGCTGGAGAAGGGCTGGCTGGCGGGCGGCAACATGGCCCGCAACACCACGATCATCCGCTCCAACTACCTCTGGGACGAGAGCGCCGGCATCTACGAGCACGCCCTCAAGCTGTGGGAGGGCCTGGCGGACGAGCTGGACTACCCGATCCTCTTCTCCCAGCGCGGCGTACTGAACCTCGCCCACAGCCTCCAGGACGTCCGGGACAGTGTGCGCCGCGTCGAGGCCAACCGCCTCAACGGCGTGGACGCCGAGTGGCTCGACGCGGACGGCGTCAAGGACGTCTGCCCGATCGTCAACATCGCGCCGGACGTGCGCTACCCCGTCCTGGGCGCCACCTACCAGCCCCGCGCGGGCATCGCCAAGCACGACCACGTCGCCTGGGGCCTGGCCCGCTCGGCCGACGCCGCCGGCATCGACATCATCCAGAACTGCGAGGTCACCGGCCTCGACGTGATCGGCAACCGGGTCGTCGGAGTCCGGACCACCCGGGGCCCGATCGCCGCGGGCAAGGTCGCCCTCTGCTCGGCGGGCCACACCTCGGTCCTGGCCGCCATGGCCGGGATCGACCTCCCCGTGCAGAGCCACCCCTTGCAGGCCCTCGTGTCGGAGCTGCTGGAACCGGTCCACCCGACGGTCGTCATGTCCAACGCGGTCCACGTGTACGTCAGCCAGGCCCACAAGGGCGAGCTGGTGATGGGCGCGGGCATCGACGCGTACAACTCGTACACCCAGCGCGGCGCCTTCCACATCATCGAGGAGCAGATGGCGGCGGCCCTGGAACTCTTCCCGGTCTTCGCCCGCGCCCATGTCCTGCGCACGTGGGGCGGCATCGTCGACGTCAGCCCCGACGCCTCACCGATCATCGGGCTCAGCCCGGTGGACAACCTCTACCTCAACTGCGGCTGGGGGACCGGCGGTTTCAAGGCCACCCCCGGCGTCGGCTGGGTCTACGCCCACACCATCGCCCACGACACACCGCACCCGCTGAACGCCCCCTTCTCGCTCGACCGTTTCACCACCGGCGCGCTCGTCGACGAGCACGGCGCGGCCGCGGTGGCCCACTAGGACCACTGGAAGCTTTGGGAGCCGATCCATGCTGCTGATCCCCTGCCCGTGGTGCGGACCTCGCGACGAGGCCGAGTTCCACTACGGCGGCCAGGCCCATGTGCCGTACCCGGAGGCCCCGGAGTCCCTCACCGACGAGGAGTGGGCCCGCTACCTCTTCTACCGCGACAACCCCAGGGGCCCCTTCGCGGAACGCTGGAGTCACGCCGCGGGCTGCCGCCGCTGGTTCAACGCCGTCCGGGACACCTCGACGAACGAGATCCTGACGGTGTACAGGGCGGGGGAGGAGCGACCGGCCGTTCTCGAGGCACGTGCGGCGCAGGCAGCCTGTCCGGCGCTTGTGGACGAGGCCGTTCAGGCCGATACGGGGGTCTGGGGGCAGAGCCCCCAGCAGGGTTCGGGGGCAGTGCCCCTGCTTTCGGGAAGGGGCGGGGTGGGGGAGAACAACCAGCCCTTCCGCCACCCCACCCGAGGCCGCATCCACCGCGACAAGCCCCTCACCTTCACCTTCGACGGCACCGAATACCAGGGCTACGAGGGCGACACCCTCGCCTCCGCCCTCCTCGCCAACGGCGTCATCCAGACCGGCACCAGCATCAAACGGGGCCGCCCCCGCGGCATCTTCTCGGCCGGCGTCGAGGAACCCAACGCGGTCGTCCAGATCGAGGAACCGTTCCCCGAGCCCATGCTCCCGGCCACCACCGTCGAGCTCTACGACGGCCTCGTCGCAACCGGCCTCCCCGGCCAGGGCCGCCTCGCCACCGCACCGGACCCGGCCCGCTACGACGCCGTGCACACCCACTGCGACCTCCTGGTCGTCGGTGCCGGCCCGGCCGGCCTCGCCGCAGCGGCGGCCGCAGCCCGCTCCGGTGCCCGCGTCATCCTCGCCGACGACCAGCCGGAGCACGGCGGCAGCCTCCTCGGCACCGGCGAACTCCTCGACTGGGTGGCCGAGACGACCGCCCGGCTCGACGCCGCCCCCGACGTGCGAGTCCTGCGCCGCACCACGGTCTTCGGCTACTACGACGACAACCACCTGCTCGCCGTCGAGCGCCGCACCAACCACCTCGGTGCCGCGGCCCCCGAGAAGGTCTCCCGGGAACGCGTCCACCGCATCCGGGCCCGCCACGTCGTCCTCGCCACCGGCGCCCACGAACGCTCACTGGCCTTCGCGGACAACGACCGGCCCGGGGTGATGCTGGCTGCTTCGGCCCGCGCCCACGTCAACCGCCACGGCGCCCTGCCCGGCCGCCACGCGGTCGTCTTCACCACCAACGACAGCGCCTACGCGGTGGCGCTGGACCTCGCCGCGGCGGGCGTGGCCATCGAGGCCGTGGTCGACACCCGTCCCGAGCCGGGGGAGTGGGCCGAGCGCACCCGCCGGGCCGGCATCGAGGTACTGGCGGGCCACGCCGTCACCGCCACGGAAGGCGCCCCGCGTCTCACCGCTGTCACGGTCGCACCGTTCGGGGAGACGACTGGGCGACGGGAGTTCGCCGCCGACCTGCTCCTGGTCTCGGGCGGCTGGAACCCGGTCGCGCACCTGTTCAGCCAGGCGGGCGGCAGGCTCCGTCACGACGAGCAGCTCGGCAGCTTCGTCCCCGACTCCTCACGGCAGGCCGTAGAGGTCGCGGGCGCAGCGAGCGGTGTCCTCGACCTCGGCCGGATCCTCGTACAGGGGGCGGCGGCGGGAGCCCGAGCGATCGAGGCCGAGGGCTACACCCCGGACGCGCCCCGCCTGCCGCGGGTGGCGGCACAGCCCCAGACGCCGTCGATGCCGGTGTTCACCGTCCCCGGCCGGGAGGGCGCCCCGCGTTTCGTCGACCTCCAACGCGACGTCACCGTCGACGACCTCGCCCGCGCGACCGGCGCCGGAATGCGCTCGGTGGAGCACACCAAGCGCTACACCACGGCCGGCACGGCCAACGACCAGGGCAAGACCTCCGGCGTCCTGGCCAGTGGCGTCGTCGCCGAACTGCTCGGCGTGGACATCTCGGCGCTCGGCACGACCACGTTCCGGCCCCCGTACACCCCCGTCTCCTTCGCCGCCCTCGCCGGCCGCGACCGCGGCGTGTTGAGCGACCCGGTCCGCACCACCGCCCTGCACGAGTGGCACGTCGCGCACGGCGCCCTCTTCGAGAACGTAGGCCAGTGGAAGCGGCCCTGGTACTACCCGCAGGCCGGCGAGGACATGGAGACGGCCGTGCTGCGCGAATGCGCCGCCGCGCGCGAGGGCGTCGCCTTCATGGACGCCTCCACCCTCGGCAAGATCGACGTCCAGGGACCGGACGCCGCCGCCTTCCTCGACCTGCTCTACACCAACATGATGAGCACCTTGAGGGTCGGGATGATCCGCTACGGCGTGATGTGCCGCCCGGACGGGATGGTCTTCGACGACGGCACCGTCATCCGCCTCGACCAGGACCGCTACCTGGTCACCACCACGACGGGCAACGCCGCCACCGTGCTGGACTGGATGGAGGAGTGGCTCCAGACGGAGTGGCCCGAGCTGAAGGTCCACTGCACCTCCGTGACCGAACAGTGGGCCACCGTCGCCCTGGTCGGTCCGGAGTCCCGCGAGGTGCTCGGCTCACTCGCACCGCAACTGGCCGTCGCCAACGACGACTTCCCGTTCATGGCGTGGCGGGACACGACGGTCGCGGGCATCGAGGCCCGGGTGTGCCGGATCAGCTTCTCCGGCGAACTGGCCTACGAGATCAACGTGTCGCCCTGGGAGGCCCTCGCCCTGTGGGAGGCCCTGTACGCGGCGGGCGCCCCGTACGGCATCACCCCGTACGGCACGGAGACGATGCACGTCCTGCGCGCGGAGAAGGGCTATCCGATCGTCGGCCAGGACACCGACGGCACGGTGACACCGCAGGACCTCGGGATGAGCTGGGCGGTGTCGAAGAAGAAGCCCGACTTCATCGGCAAGCGTTCCTTCGCCCGCGCCGACACCGTCCGGCCCGACCGCAAGCACCTGGTCGGGCTGCTCCCGGAGGACCCGGGCACGTTCCTCCCCGAGGGCACGCACCTGGTCGCCGACAGCGTGCTGCCCGCGCCCCCCGTTCCGATGCTCGGCCATGTCACGTCCAGCTACCGCAGTGCGGCCCTGGGCCGGACCTTCTCGCTCGCGCTGGTCAAGGGCGGACGCGAGCGCATCGGTGAGCGCCTCTACGCCCCCGTCGGTGACCGGCTGGTCCCGGTGACCGTCGCGAGCCCCGTCCTCTACGACCCCGAGGGAGCCCGCCGCGATGGCTGACACCGCCCTTACCGCCCCGCTCCGCAGCCCCCTGTCGCACGCCGCGGACCGGCTGGCCGCCGCGACCCGCACCTCCGGGGGCGCCGTCCGGCTCGCGGAACTCCCCTTCCTGACCCAGATCGACGTCCGCCTCGATCCCAAGGGAGCGGCGGCGGACGCCGTCGGGCCGGCACTGGGCCTGCAACTGCCCGTCGAGCCCGGCAGCGTCGTCCGCGCCGGAGAGCTGACCGCGCTGTGGCTCGGCCCCGACGAGTGGCTCGTGGTGGGCCCGCCGGACGGCCGGCGCTGGCTGGAGAACCGGATCCGGGAGGCCGCCGGGGACGAGCCCGTATCCGTCGTCGACGTCTCGGCCCAGCGCACCACGCTCCTCGTCGCCGGACCCCGTGCCCACGACCTGCTGGCCCACGGCTGCTCGCTCGACCTGCACCCGCGCGTCTTCGGTCCGGGACGCTGCGCCCAGACGACCCTGGGCCGCACCCAGGTCGTCCTGGTGGCCCGCGACGACCCGCGGGCCGGGTTCTGGGTACTGGTCCGCTCCTCCTTCGCCGCCTACCTGACGGACTGGCTGCTGGACGCCGCCGTGGAGTGGACGGGCTGAACCCGGACACCGCGAAAGCGGTGGTCGGAGAACCGGACACCGGTTCTCCGACCACCGCTCGCCGTACGCCTCCTGCCCTGGTCAGCCGCCCGGCCGGGACTCAGCCCGGACAGCCCAGACGGCGGCTGAGCTCGTCCGCTCCCGCCACGAGGACGGCTGCCAGCTCGTGCATCCGCTCCTCGGTCAGGCGGAAGGCCGGCCCCGACGCGCTGAGGGCGGCGACGACCTCGCCCTCGTCGGAACGCACGGGCGCGGAGAGGGCGTTGAGGCCCTCCTCGTACTCCTCCATCGTGATGGCGTAGCCCTGTTCGCGGGCCACGGCGAGGTCCGCCTCCAGCTTCTTCCTGGAAGTCACCGTGCTCGGTGTCATACGGGGCAGACCCGTCTCGGCGAGGAGCTCGTCGCGGTCCTTCTTGTCGAGGTGCGCGAGGAGGATCTTGCCGCTCGACGTGCAGTGCAGCGGCGTCTGCCGCCCCACCCAGTTCTGCGCGGCGATGGCCGAGGTGCTGCGCACCTGGTAGAGGTTGATCGCGTGGTGGGATTCGAGGACGGCGATGTTCAGCGTCTCGCCCACGTCGTCGACGAGACGCTCGCAGATGCCCCGCCCGTGCCGGGTGACGGCGATACGGCCCGTCACCGCCCCGGCCAGGCGCACGACTCCGAAGCCGAGACGGTACTTGCCGCGCTCGCTCTCCTGCTCGACCATCCCATGCGCTTCCAGCGCACCGAGCAGACGGAACGCGGTGGACTTGTGGACGTCGATCGCCTCGGCCACCTCGCTCACGCCCGCCTCGCCGTGCTGGGCGAGGATCTCCAGCACGGCGACAGCGCGGTCAACGGACTGCACTCCGCCACTCGGAGCGCCTGCGGACTCGGCACCGTGGTTGCTCATGGCGAAACCCTAGGCGAAATGGTCAACGGGTGTGAGGGGGTGGAGGTCGTTTTCCTCAGCGGAAGACGACCGTACGGTTGTCGTTGACCATGATGCGGCTCTGGCTGTGCCATTCCACCGCCCGGGCCAGGACCTGCGCTTCCACGTCACGCCCCAGGGCGACCAGGCTGTCCGGCCCCTGCGAGTGGCTCACCCGGACGACGTCCTGCTCGATGATGGGCCCCTCGTCGAGGTCCGGGGTGACGTAGTGGGCCGTCGCCCCGACGAGTTTGACGCCGCGCTCGTGCGCCTGGACGTAGGGCCGGGCGCCCTTGAAGCTCGGCAGGAACGAGTGGTGGATGTTGATCGCCCGGCCTTCGAGCTGCTTGCACAGGTCGTTCGACAGGATCTGCATGTAGCGGGCGAGGACCACCAGGTCGATGTCCAGCTCCTCGACGAGCTCCAGCAGCCGCGCCTCCGCCTCGGGCTTCGTCTCCCGGGTCACGGGCACGTGGTGGAACGGGATCCCGTAGCTCTCGGCGAGCGGCTCGAAGTCCCGGTGGTTGGAGACGATCGCCGGCACCTCGATGTTCAGTGCGCCGGTACGGCAGCGGAAGAGCAGGTCGTTCAGGCAGTGGCCGAACTTGGACACCATGATCAGCGTGCGCGTCGGGGTCGACGCCTCGTACAGCTGCCAGGAGATCCGGTACGCCTCCGCCACCGGGGCGAAGCCGGACTTCAGGTCCTCCAGCGTCATGCCCGGGTCCGTGACGTCGAAGTGCACCCGCATGAAGAAGCGGTCCTTGAGCCGGTCGTCGAACTGCTGGCTCTCCTGGATGTTCCCGGAGTGCCGGACGAGGAAGCCGGTGACGGCGTGGACGAGGCCCGAGCGGTCGGGGCACGACAGGGTGAGGACGAACTCACGGCCGGTGGTGGGTCCAAGAGACACTGAGCCCTCCCTGAGGGAAGTGCGTATTGCGCAACAGCAGGACTGATACGCAACATCGTCCCGGCTTTGGAGGCCCGGGGTCAAGGTCTTGACAGTGCTTCGGGCGGACTGCACTGTGAGTTGCGTAGCAAGAGGTCCGTTGCGTATGAGGCAACCACTCGCCCGACCCGGGGCGCTTCACTCCGAGGTGAACCATGACCACGACCGGCCTGCCGGACAGCCTGATCGCGACCCTTCCCGGCGACCACTACACGGACCCGGAGATCTTCCGCCTGGAGCAGGAACACATCTTCGAGGCCATGTGGTTCTGCGCGGCACGCTCGTCGGAACTGGCGAAGCCGGGTGCGTTCCGGACCGTGGACGTCGGGCGGGAGAGCGTCCTGCTGACCCGCTCGCGGGACGGCTCGGTCAAGGCCTTCTTCAATGTGTGCAGGCACCGGGGCGCAAAGCTCTGCACGCAGGAGTCCGGCGAGGTGAAGCGGGCCTTCCAGTGCCCGTACCACGCTTGGACGTACGACCTGAACGGCAAGCTGGTCGCGGCCCCCAACCTGACCAAGATGCCCGACATCGGCCGCACCGAGTACGGCCTGGCGAGCGTGGCGGTCCGCGAGTGGCTCGGCTACGTGTGGGTGTGCCTCGCCGAGAACCCGCC
>NZ_WWIC01000197.1:0-3911 GCF_009872555.1 Streptomyces sp. SID5643 | reverse complement strand
CCACTCCGCCCCCGGGCCCGACCCCGCCGCCGCCCCCGGGCCCCGACCCCGTGCCGGGCCCCGACCCGTCCCCGATCCCCCCGGGACCGGAGCCGGTACCGAGCCCCGAGCCCGGACCTCCACTGTCCTGACCCGGGCACACGAACGGGGCGGTGGACGGCACATCCTGCCGTCCACCGCCCCGTACACGTCCGTCAGCGTCAGCGGCAGCGCCTACGCGGAGGTCTCCGACCGGTCCCCGCCCCACAGCGTGTGGAACGACCCGTCCCGGTCCACCCTGCGGTAGGTGTGCGCACCGAAGTAGTCCCGCTGCCCCTGCGTCAGCGCCGCCGGCAGCCGCTCCGCGCGCAGGGCGTCGTAGTAGGCGAGGGCCGCGGCGAAACCGGGCGTCGGCACACCCTGGCGGGTCGCGGCGACCAGCACCTCACGCCAGTCGTCCTGGGCGTCCGCGATCTCCTGCGCGAACGTCGCGTCCGACAGCAGGCTCGGCAGGTCGGGACGGGCGTCGTACGCGGCCCGGATCCGGTCCAGGAACGCCGCGCGGATGATGCAGCCGCCCCGCCACAGCGCGGACACCGCACCGAGGTCGATGTCCCAGCCGTACTCGCCACGGGCGGCGTCGATCTCGTGGAAGCCCTGCGTGTACGACACGATCTTCGACGCGTACAGCGCCTGCTCCACCCGGTCGGCGAACGCCCGGGCCTCCGCCTCGCTCAGCGGCTTCGCCTTCGGGCCGGCCAGCCCGCGCGAGGCCTCCCGCAGGGCCGCGTGACCCGACAGCGACCGCGCGAACACGGCCTCGGCGATACCGGACACCGGCACACCCAGGTCCAGCGCGATCTGCACGGTCCAGCGGCCGGTGCCCTTCTGCTCGGCCTGGTCCACCACCACGTCCACGAACGGCTTGCCCGTCTCCGCGTCGACGTGCGACAGCACCTCGGCCGTGATCTCGATCAGGTAGGAGTCGAGACGGCCCCGGTTCCAGGTGCGGAAGATCTCCGCGATCTCGGCGGGGGAGTAGCCGGCGACGTCCCGCAGCAGCTGGTACGCCTCGCCGATGAGCTGCATGTCCGCGTACTCGATGCCGTTGTGCACCATCTTCACGAAGTGCCCGGCACCGTCCGGACCGACGTGGGAGACGCACGGCGAGCCGTCCGCCGCCTTAGCCGAGATCTTCTCCAGCATCGGACCCAGCGAGTCGTAGGACTCGCTCGGGCCGCCCGGCATGATGCTCGGGCCGTTCAGCGCGCCCTCCTCACCGCCGGAGACGCCCATGCCGACGAAGTGGATGCCCTGCTCACGCAGGTCGCGCTCGCGGCGCCGGGTGTCGGCGAAGTGCGCGTTGCCACCGTCGATGATCATGTCGCCGGGCTCCAGCAGGGGTGCGAACTCCTGGATCACCGCGTCCGTCGGCTCACCGGCCTTCACCATCACGACCAGCCGCCGCGGCCGCTCCAGCGCAGCCACGAAGTCCTTGGCGCTCTCGCACGCGACGAACTCCCCCTCGCCGCCGAACTCCTCCACCAGGGCGTGCATGCGCGCGGGCGTCCGGTTGTGCACCGCGACCGTGTAGCCGTTGCGGGCGAAGTTGCGGGCGAGGTTGCGGCCCATGACCGCGAGACCCGTGACGCCGATCTGCGCTGTACTGCTCATTCGGTTCGCTCCTAAAGACCTCGGTATCGGTGCTGCCGGTGGGAGGTGCCCGCAGGCATCCCCCGTCGACCATCCTGACGTGCCGCTACTTCGTCCGCACGCCCGGGTCGCACGGCGTCGCGCAGGCTGATACGGACGAGAGCCCCGTCGCACTCAGCCGGCGGGTGCGCCCCGCGCGCGGCGCACCGGCGCACGGTGTGCCGCGCACGGTGCACCGCCGTGGCGCGCGTCGCGCAACAGGGGCCTCATACCGGCCATTTGGACTCCCGGGCGGCGAAAAGCCGTCTTGTTCTGGCCGGTTCGCAGCGCTTACTTTTGCCCCTCCTGACGCATGTCTAGGGGGGCTTTCGATGGCCGTACGCGGCCGGCACCGCCGGTATCAGCCGAACAGGATCAACCGCGCCTCGCTCACTGTCACGGCGGGCGGCGCGGGCATGGCACTGCCTTTCATGGGCACCGGCGCCGCGCAGGCGGCGGACGTGGACACCTGGAACAAGGTCGCCGCCTGCGAGTCCACCAACAACTGGAGCATCAACTCCGGCAACGGCTTCTACGGCGGACTGCAGTTCACCCAGTCCACCTGGGAGGCCTACGGCGGACGGGCCTACGCGGCCCGCGCGGACCTCGCGAGCAAGGACCAGCAGATCGCCGTCGCGGAGAAGGTCCTCGACGGGCAGGGTCCGGGCGCCTGGCCGGTCTGCTCCAAGCGGGCCGGACTGACCCGGGGCGGCGGCGAGCCCGACATCCGGCCGGGCTCCGAGCGCACGCAGCGGAAGGACGCGAAGAAGAAGACCTCCATCGAGGACGTACGGCCGCAGTCCACGCCGCAGTCCCGGGCGGGCAACGCCGAGATGTACACCGTGGTTCGCGGCGACACCCTCTCCCGCATCGCGGACGACCAGGACGTCCGGGGCGGCTGGCGGGGCCTGTACGCCGCCAACCGCGCGGCCATCGGGTCCGACCCCGATCTGATCGTGCCCGGCCAGCGCCTGGCGCTGCGCGGCGAGGGCGCCACGAAGACACGGCCCGAGCACAGGCCGGCGCCGTCGGCCAAGCCCGCGACGAAGAAGCCGGCCCAGGACCGCGCCAAGGAGCGGCCGAAGGAGCGGGTCAACGAGGAGAGCAGGGAGCGCGCCGACCGGTCCACGGCCACCCGGCAGGGATTCGTCGCCCCCGTCAACGCCTCCCTGGGGACGCCCTACCGCAAAGCCGGATCCTCCTGGTCGAAGGGCTACCACACCGGCATCGACTTCCCCGTGCCCACCGGCACGACGGTCAAGTCGGTCGCCTCGGGAAGCGTCGTCAGCGCCGGGTGGGGCGGCTCGTACGGCTACCAGGTCGTGGTCCGGCACACCGACGGCCGCTACAGCCAGTACGCCCACCTCTCCGCGATCTCCGTGCGGGACGGGCAGTCGGTGAGCGCCGGCCAGCGCATCGGCCGTTCCGGCTCCACCGGCAACAGCTCGGGCCCGCATCTGCACTTCGAAGTGCGGACGGGGCCCGGGTTCGGCTCGGACGTCGACCCGGTGGCGTACCTCCGGGCCGGCGGCGTCAGGATCTGACCCGCACGCGGTGCCGGTCGATCACGGGCAGCGGGACGTACGGGATGCCGTAGAAGGGCACATAGGAGAACGGGCGATCGTCGTCGGAGGCCGCCGCCCCCGACGACTCCCCGCTCTCGTACGAGGCATCCGCCCCGCCGGCCCCCGGCACGAACACGGCGGCCGGTGTGTCCGGGACGGCGGCTGCTGCCACCGTCTCCGCCGTGAGCAGCACCGTCGCCTCCTCCGGTCGCGGCGCGAGCAAGGCGGCCGGTGTCTCCGGCACGGGAACCGAAGAGGCCGCCTGCGGGCCGGACGCGAGTACCGCGGCCGGTGCGGCCGTTTCAGGCACGAGCACCGCCGTCGAAACCACCGGCTCCGGCACGCCCACGCCCGCCGCTTCCAGCCGTGGTGCGCGTGCGGCGGCCGGCGTGTCCGGCCGTGGCACGGTCACCGCGGCCCGTGCGCCCCGTCCTGGCACGGCCACCGCGGCCGATGATTCCGCCCCGTGCACCGGCATCGTCGCCGCAGCCGCAGCCGCAGCCGCAGCCGCAGCCGCAGCCGCAGGCTCCGGCACCCGCACACCCGCCGCAGCGCCCGCCCTCGGCACGATCACCGCGGCCGGTGCGCCCGGCCCCGGCACGAGTACCGCCGCCGTCACCACCGGCTGCCCTGCCGGCACGTCCGCCGTGCCCGGCCCGGCCTGCGCCCCGGCAG
>NZ_WWIC01000196.1:0-7929 GCF_009872555.1 Streptomyces sp. SID5643 | reverse complement strand
GGCGACGCGCTGCTGCTGGCCGCCGGAGAGCTGGTGCGGCTTCTTGCGGGCCTGCTCGCCGAGCTGGACGAGGTCGAGCATCTCGTCGACCTGCTTCTTCACCGACTTCAGACCGCGCCGGCGCAGACCGAAGGCGACGTTCTCGAAGATGTCGAGGTGCGGGAAGAGGGCGTACGACTGGAAGACCGTGTTCACGGGCCGCTTGTACGGGGGCAGCGCGGTCACGTCCTGGTCGCCCAGGTGCACGCTGCCGGCGGAGGGTTCCTCCAGGCCGGCGATCATGCGCAGGGTGGTGGTCTTGCCGCAGCCGGAGGCGCCGAGCAGGGCGAAGAAGGAGCCCTGCGGCACGGTCAGGTCGAGCGGGTGCACGGCGGTGAAGGCGCCGTAGGACTTGGCTATGCCCGTGAGGCGGACGTCGCCGCCGGGGCCGGTCTGGTTCGTCATGGTGGTCACGCCCCCGTCAGCTTCGCGAACTTCGCTTCGAACTCGGTCTCTTCCTTCGAGCTCAGCGAGCGGAAGGCATGGGACTTGGCGGCCATGGCCTTGTCGGGAATGATCAGCGGGTTGTTCGCCGCGTCCTCGTCGATCTTCTCCAGCTCGGCCTTCACGCCGTCGACGGGACACACGTAGTTGATGTAGGCGGCGAGTTCGGCGGCCGCCTTCGGCTCGTAGTAGAAGTCGATGAGCCGCTCGGCGTTGGTCTTGTGCCGGGCCTTGTTGGGGATCAGCAGGTTGTCGGTCGACGTCACGTAGCCGCTGTCCGGGATGAGGAAGTCGATGTCGGGGCTGTCCGCCTTGAGCTGGACGACGTCACCGGCCCAGGCGACACAGGCGGCGAAGTCGCCGCTGGTCAGGTCCGAGGTGTAGTCGTTGCCGGTGAAGCGGCGGATCTGGCCCTTGTCGACGGCCTTCTGGAGGCGGGCGACGGCCGCGTCGTAGTCGTCGGCGGTGAAGTCGGCCGGGTCCTTGCCCATGTCGAGCAGGGTCATGCCGATGCTGTCGCGCATCTCCGACAGGAAGCCGACCCGGCCCTTGAGCCTGGGGTTGTCCAGCAGGTCGGATATCGACGTCACCTCGACCCCGTCGAGGGCCTTCTTGTTGTACGCGATGACGGTCGAGATGCCCTGCCAGACGTACGAGTAGGCGCGGCCCGGGTCCCAGTCGGGGCTGCGGAACTGGGCCGACAGATTGGCGTAGGCGTGCGGCAGGTTGCTCGGGTCGAGCTTCTGCGCCCAGCCGAGGCGGATGAGGCGGGCGGCCAGCCAGTCGGTGAGGACGATCAGGTCGCGGCCGGTGTCCTGGCCCGCGGCGAGCTGCGGCTTGATCTTGCCGAAGAACTCGTTGTTGTCGTTGATGTCCTCGGTGTACTTGACCTTGATGCCGGTGCGCCTGGCGAACTGGTCCAGCGTGGGGTGGTGCTTGCCGCTGTCGTCGACGTCCATGTACTCGGTCCAGTTGGAGAAGTTCACCGTCTTCTCCTTGGCCGAGTGGTCCTCGGCCGAGACGCCGCCCTGCGACGTGCCGGCCGCCGGGATGCCGCAGGCGCTCAGCGTCCCCATTCCGCCGGCCGCGAGCGCCCCGCCCGCGGAGGCGCGCAGCAGCGACCGCCGGGTGAGGGAAGCCCTGCCGTTGGTGAGACTGCGCCTCATGGCGGCCCTCTGGGCCGCGGAGAGGCGGTCGGGCTCGTACTGCTCCATGCGCGTGGTGCCCTTTCGGAGGGTGGACGGCCGGTGGTCAGGCGGCCTGCATACGGCTATCGGTCCCCGAACACGGTGCGGTGCCAGTCCTTGGCGGCCACCGCGGTGTTGTCGAACATGACGTGCTTGATCTGGGTGTACTCCTCGAACGAGTACGCGGACATGTCCTTGCCGTAGCCGGAGGACTTGTAGCCGCCGTGCGGCATCTCGCTGATGATCGGGATGTGGTCGTTGATCCAGACGCACCCGGCCTTGATCTCACGGGTGGCCCTGTTCGCGCGGTACACGTCCCGGCTCCAGGCCGATGCGGCCAGTCCGTACGGGGTGTCGTTGGCGAGCGCGAGGCCCTCGTCGTCGGTGTCGAACGGCAGCACGACCAGGACCGGTCCGAAGATCTCGGACTGGACGACCTCGCTGTCCTGGGCGGCGTCGGCGATCAGGGTGGGCCGGTAGTAGGCGCCCTTGGCGAGCGCGCCCCCGGGTGCCTCACCGCCGGTGACCACGCGCGCGTAGGCCCGCGCCCGTTCCACGAACCCGGCCACCCGGTCCCGCTGCACGTGCGAGATCAGCGGGCCGAGGTCGGTGCCGGCGGCGAAGGGATCACCGAGCCGGACCGTCTCCATGAGCGCCGCGGTCCGCTCCACGAAGGCCTCGTACAGCGGCCGCTGCACGTACGCGCGCGTGGCGGCCGTGCAGTCCTGCCCGGTGTTGATGAGGGAGCCCGCGACCGCGCCGTGGGCGGCGGCCTCCAGGTCGGCGTCGTCGAAGACCACGAAGGGCGCCTTGCCGCCGAGCTCCAGGTGGAGGCGCTTGACGGTGGCGGTGGCGACCTCGGCGACGCGCTTGCCGACGGCGGTGGAGCCGGTGAAGGAGGTCATGGCCACGTCGGGGTGGCCGACGAGGTGCTCCCCGGCCTCCTTTCCGGTGCCGGTGACGATGTTGATCACGCCGTCCGGGATCCCGGCGTCGGTGGCCGCCCGGGCGAAGAGCAGCGAGGTCAGCGGGGTGAGCTCGGCGGGCTTCAGGACGATGGTGTTGCCCGCCGCGATCGCCGGGAGGATCTTCCAGGCGGCCATCTGGAGGGGGTAGTTCCAGGGCGCGATCGACCCGACGACGCCGATGGGCTCGCGCCGGACGTACGAGGTGTGGTCCCCGGAGTACTCCCCGGCCGACTGCCCCTGGAGATGCCGTGCGGCACCGGCGAAGAAGGCGGCGTTGTCGATCGTTCCGGGGACGTCGAACTCGCGGGTCAGCTTCAGCGGCTTGCCGCACTGGAGCGACTCGGCGCGGGCGAAGTCCTCGGCCCGGTCGGCGAGGACCGCGGCGAACCGGTGCAGGGCGTCGGACCGCTCGCCGGGGGTGGCTGCCGCCCAGCCGGGGAAGGCCGCGCGGGCGGCGGCGACGGCCCGGTCGACATCGGCCGGGCCCGCCAGCTCGTAGGTGAGGACCTCCTCGCCCGACGCCGGGTCGACGACCGCGTGCGTGCGGCCGGAGGTGCCCCTGGTCAGACGGTCCGCGATGTACTGCGCGCCCTGTGCGAAGCGCTCCTCCGCCGGAAATCGGTCCGGGGTGGCGGTGCCCGGGTTGTGCATGTCGCTCTCCTCCGTGTCCCCTGAGGGGGCCGGCGTGGCTCAGGCTCGATTTGAGTGCCGATCCTGACAGAGGTATGGCATGCCAACAAGTGATTCCGTTGTTGATTTTTGGTTACGCGACGAAATCTGTCGACCAGGTGTCGAGTGCACCGCGAAAAGGCAGGACGCTGTGTCAGTGGTGCGTGCCAGACTCGCGTGCATGGAGAAGGTCACGGGGGCGGTCGGCTCGCAGGAGGCCCTGATCAGGGCGGTCCGCGCGGGGGCCGGGGTCAGATATCTGCACTTCTGGGGGCACCGGCCGCGGCCGGACGGCCGGGTCGGGGCGAGCTGCCTGAGCCAGTGGTGGCCCTCGCCGTTCACGGTGGACGGCGAGGCCTATGCGACGGCCGAGCACTGGATGATGGCCGAGAAGGCCCGGCTCTTCGAGGACCCGGCGGCGGAGCGTGCCGCGCTGGCCGCGGGGCATCCCGCCGAGGCGAAGAAGGCCGGGCGGCTGGTGCGCGGCTTCGACGAGGCGACCTGGGCCCGGGAGCGGTTCCGGATCGTCGTCGAGGGCAGCGTCCACAAGTTCGGCGCACACCCCGACCTGCTGGCGTACCTGCTGGGCACGGGCGACCGGGTACTGGTCGAGGCCAGCCCCATGGACCGGGTGTGGGGCATCGGGCTGGCCGCGAGCGACGAGGCGGCGATGGATCCGGAGCGGTGGCGGGGGCCGAACCTGCTGGGCTTCGCGCTGATGGAGGCGCGGGAGCGGCTGAGGACGGCGAGAGCATGAGTGAGGGGCCGGTCCCGTGGACCGGCCCCCCGCAAGCTCCGGGAGCCGCCTTCAGGCAGCCGCGCCGAGCCCGCCCATGATGCCGGCGAACAGCAGGAAGCCGAGCAGCGGCAGGATCACGGTGGCGATGATGCCGCAGACCAGGCCCGCGGTCGCCGCGCCCTTGTTGGTGGCCTCACCGCGGGTGGCCTTGCCGCGGCCGACGGCACCGAAGATGATCGCGAGGATGCCCAGGATCACGCCGAAGAACCACATGATGAACGTCAGGCTGCACACCACGCCGATGATGCCCAGCACCAGACCCGTGGTTCCCATGCCGTTGCTGGGCTGCGCGGGCATCCCGTAGCCAGGGGCCTGCGGGTAGCCCACGGGCGGCGCGGCCGGGTAGCCGGGGCCGCCCTGCGGGTAGCCGTAGCCCGGGCCGGGCTGCTGCGGATAGCCGTACCCCGGGGCCGGCTGCTGCGGCGGCTGGGCCGGCGGGCCGAAACCACCCGGGGGCGGGTTGGTGTTGGACATGGACGCTCTCCCCTCCGTTGTCAGACCAGGGCATCGTAGTGGCCAAGTCGGCCGCGCAGGGCGGCAGTTTCAGCGGTGGGGCGGGGCGGTGGCCACCGTGCCGACGGCGCCGTAGGGGTCGTCGCTGCGGTCGCTGTTGATCGCGGCCGTGATGCCGACGGCGATCAGGACGATCACCGTGATGCCGAGGATGATCCCGATGATGCCCATGATCAGTCCGGCCTGGGCCTGCCCGTGGTTGGTGGCCACCCCGGCCTCGGCGCGCTTGCGGCCCTTGATGCCGAAGACGACCGCGAGGATCCCGGTGACCAGGGAGACCACGCCGTAGAGGCAGAAGAGGGTGCAGGAGATGATGCCGAGCACCATCGCGGCGACGCCCATGCCGTTCTGCGGGGCCATGGGCATGCCGGGCCAGCCGTAGCCGCCCTGGGAGTAGCCGCCCTGGGGGTAGCTGCCCGGGTATCCGTAACCGCCGGGCGCTCCCGGGCCGGTGGGGGCCACGGGCGGGGGCGGCACGGCACCGGTGCCGGAGCCCGACGGGTCGTACTGCGGCGTGCCCGCCGGCGGCGTGAAACCAGGCATGGAGGTGACCGTGGCCTGGTCGTGGACGGACGGCGGCTGCGGGGTCTGGTTCTTGTCGAGCGAGGGCTTGCTCTCCGGAGGCGCCCACGGGTCGTGGCTGCCTCCGTCGGGCTGCGTCGCGTCCGTCATCGTGCGTCCCCCCTGGGTCGATCGTCCCGTCATGCTACGGGGCCGGTCGGTGCGGGCCACAGTGCGGGTGCGTGGGGGCCGGCCGCGCCGACGCGGCGGAGCCGCGCATCGACATGGCCCGCGCCCCTCACGAAGGGCGGTGCACCCCACGGCATACGATGAATTTCGCGTCAATCGATCAGCCGATCACCCGCGCCCCGCCCGCCTCACGCCGGCGGTGGCGCCGTTCCGGGGAGGAACCCTTGACCGAGCATCTCGTCGACCCCCACGCCCCACGCGACCTCAAGGCCTTCGTCGCCGGCCTCCCCAAGGCCGAACTGCATGTGCACCACGTGGGATCCGCCTCCCCCCGGATCGTCTCCGAACTGGCCGCGCGGCACCCCGACTCGAAGGTGCCGACCGACCCCGAGGCCCTGGCCGACTACTTCACGTTCACCGACTTCGCGCACTTCATCGACGTGTACCTGTCGGTCGTCGACCTGATCCGCACGCCGGAGGACGTCCGGCTGCTGACGTACGAGGTGGCCCGGGACATGGCCCGGCAGCAGGTGCGCTACGCCGAGCTGACCATCACGCCCTTCTCGTCCACCCGGCGCGGCATCGACGAGCGGGCCTTCATGGACGCGATCGAGGACGCCCGCAAGGCCTCCGAGGCCGACTTCGGGACCGTGCTGCGCTGGTGCTTCGACATCCCCGGCGAGGCGGGTCTGCAGGCCGCCGAGGAGACGGCCCGGCTCGCCACCGACGACCGGCTGCGCCCGGAGGGCCTGGTCTCCTTCGGTCTCGGCGGGCCCGAGGTCGGCGTGGAGCGGCCGCAGTTCAAGCCGTACTTCGACCGGGCGATCGCCGCCGGACTGCACTCCGTACCGCACGCCGGCGAGACGACCGGGCCGCAGACGGTGTGGGACGCGCTGACCCACCTGCGGGCCGAGCGCATCGGGCACGGCACCAGTTCCGCGCAGGACCCGAAGCTGCTCGCGCACCTCGCCGAGCACCGGATCGCCCTGGAGGTGTGCCCGACCTCGAACATCGCCACCCGCGCGGTCCGCACCCTCGACGAGCACCCGGTCAAGGAGTTCGTGCGGGCCGGCGTGGTCGTCACGATCAACTCCGACGACCCGCCGATGTTCGGCACCGACCTCGACAACGAGTACGCGGTCGCCGCCCGGCTCCTCGACCTCGACGAGCGGGGCCTGGCGGAGCTGGCGAAGAACGCCGTCGAGGCGTCCTTCCTGGACGCGGCGGGCAAGGCCCGGATCACCGGCGAGATCGACACCTACACCGCGCAGTGGCTTTCCCGGTGACGCCCGCCCCGGTCGCCGTGGCCCACCGGGGCGACCCCTACCGCGTCCGGGAGAACACCGTCGCCTCGCTGCGTTCCGCGCTGCGCCGGGGCGCGGACGCGGTGGAGATCGACGTACGGCTCACCCGGGACGGCGTGCCGGTGCTGCTGCACGACGCGACGCTGAAGCGGCTGTGGGAGCACGAACGGCCCCTGCTCGCGCTGTCGTCCGAGGAGGTGCGCGGTCTGACGGGCGGCGGGGTTCCCACCCTGGCCGAGGCCCTGCCCGCGACCGACGGGCACCGGGTGATGATCGACCTGCCCGGGTCGCCCGATGTGCGGGCGGTGCGCCGGATCATGGGCGTCGTGGCGGAGGCCGGGGCGGCGGACCGGGTCTACTACTGCGCGGGCGCCGACGCCATGCTCGCCGTGCGGGCGGCGGATCCGGCCGCCGAGATCGCCCTCACCTGGACGACTCTGGCCCCGCCCCGGCCCGTGCTGCTGGAGGCGGTCCGCCCGCGCTGGCTGAACTACCGCTTCTCACTGGTGGACCGCCCGCTCGCCGAGCGCGTGCACGCCGACGGTTACCTGGTGTCCGTCTGGACCCCCGACACCCGCCGCTCCATGCGGCGGCTGCTTCAGGCGGGCGTGGACTCGATCACGACGAACCGCGTCGACGTGCTGTGCGCTACACGCGCGAGCGCTGCGGCACCGTCGCCGGGTCTGCCGGGACCGAGCGCGTGACGTACTGCGGCACCGGCGCGCTGTCCGTGCCGGTGTCGCGGACGAGCCCATAGCGCAGGGCGCCGTCGGCGGGGCCCTCGTTGACGTCCCTGACCACGGCGTCCCGGTCCGACGGGAAGACGATGAGGCCGTAGTCGCAGCCCCGTTCGTTCTGGGTGAGGGTGACGGTGCCGTCGAGGTAGAAGTACTCGTTCTGCCACATCTGCTGGGTGCCGGGCGGGAGGACCGCGTAGCCGATGTCCGGGCCGCCCATGCCGGTGGCGTAGCCGTTCGGGGCGCCGGGCAGCGCATCGTCCATGCGGCGCGTGCCGCCGGAGGCCACGTGGAACAGCCTGCCCCTCAGGCCGGTCCAGGACGGCATGACCAGCGCGCCGGGCCGCGACCCGGGTGAGATCTGCCAGCGCACCAGGATGTATCCCCGGCCGGTGAGCGTCACGCGGTCGCCGCGGTGCTGCATGACCGCCTTCGGGCCGCCGGTGCTGGTGATGCCGGCCTCGGGACGGCGCGGCAGGGCGGCGGGCCGGGTGTCCGGGTCGGGGGCCCGGTCGACGGCGTCGACGACGGTGCCGTAGAGGCCGGTCTTCTTCGTCGCCGACGGCGCGGACGTGGGGG
>NZ_WWIC01000195.1:0-13359 GCF_009872555.1 Streptomyces sp. SID5643 | reverse complement strand
GGGCCGGGTCCGCGCCGGAAGGCGCGCCGCCGGCCCCGCGTGCGGCGACGCCGCCCGGCACCGTCGCCCCGCCCACCGGCGAGTTCGGCCCGCCCCCGCCCATGGACGCGAGGCCGCTCCCGGTTCCCGAGGCCCAGCCGGCTCCGCGGCCCGCTCCGGTCCCCGAGGACGCCCTGATCGCCGCCGACCCCGACCCCAAGCCCACGCCCCCGCGCGGCTTCGACGCCGTCGCGGAGGCCGTACTCGGGGGCGAACCCCTCACCGCCCCGGGCGATCCCGCCGCCCCGGCGCTGCTCGCGGAGCCGATCACGCGGATCAACGAGGCGGTGAAGGAGGGCAGGATCGAAGCGGCGTCCGGGCTGGCGGAGCAGACCCTCGTGCAGGCGTCCGCGACGCTCGGGCCGGAGCACCCGGAGGTGCTCCGGCTCGGCGAACTCACGGCGTACATCGCCTACTTGGCGGGCGACCCGCTCCGCGCCTTCAGGCTGTCGCTGGACCTGGCCGGTGCCCGCCGCCGGGCCGGCGACCCGGAGGCCGCCTACGGCAACGTGGAGAGTGCGGCCACCGCCTGGCGCGCGGTCCGCGACCCGGCGCTCGGGCTGGAGCTGGGACGCGACCTGATCGCCCTGTGGACGGAGCTCGCCGCCGAGGACGGCCCGGCCGCCGAGGAGGTCGAGCAACTGGAGTCGGCCCGCGCCCGCATGGGCCGCCTCACCGAACGCGCCCGCAACCAGTAGGCGAGGTGCCGGGGGCTATTCCGACAGCTCCCACACCGCGTGCGCGAGGGCGTCGCTGTTGCGGTTCAGGGCGGTGTCGTTGATGTTGGCGGTGGTGTCGCAGGAGGAGTGGTAGCAGCGGTCGAAGGCCCGCCCGGCCGTACCGCCCCACTTGGCCGCCTGCGCCGCCGTCATCGTCCGGCTCGCCCCGGTGAACATACCGCCCACCGGCACGCCCGCGCTCTTGAAGGGCGCGTGGTCGGAACGGCCGTCGCCCTCGGTCTCGATCTCGGTCGGGACGCCGATGCCGCCGAAGTAGTCCTTGAAGGTCTTCTCGATCGCCGGGTCGTCGTCGTAGACGAAGTAGCCGGGGTTCGGGGAGCCGATCATGTCGAAGTTCAGATAGGCGCTGATCCGCGAACGGTCGCCGGTGGTCAGCCGGTTGACGTAGTAGCGGGAGCCGACCAGGCCGAGCTCCTCCGCGCCCCACCAGGCGAACCGCAGGTGCTTGGTGGGCTTGTACTGCGCCCGGGACACGGCCAGGGCGGCCTCCAGGACGGCGGCCGACCCGGAGCCGTTGTCGTTGATGCCGGCCCCGGAGGAGACGCTGTCGAGGTGCGAGCCGGCCATCACGACCTGGTTCGCGTCGCCGCCCGGCCAGTCGGCGATCAGGTTGTAGCCGGTGCGGCCGGAGGCGGTGAACTGCTGGATCGTGGTGGTGTACCCGGCCGCGTCCAGCTTGGCCTTCACGTAGTCGAGCGAGGCCTTGTACCCGGCCCGGCCGTGCGCCCGGTTGCCGCCGTTGGCGGTGGCTATGGACTGCAACTGGGACAGGTGGGCCTTGACGTTCGCCACGGGTATGTCCGGCGCGGCGGCCGCTCTGGAGGGAGCGGAGGACGCGGCGTCGGCCACGGCGCCGCCGGTCAGGAGCATGGCGGTTGCCATGCCGCCCGCGGCGACGGCGCGCGCGGAAACGGAGAGCTTCATGTGGGGGCTCCGGATTCCGTGGGGAAGCCCGTGGGATGCTGCCCACGGGCCGCCCACAGTGAATGGGGTGCCTGGATGGTGAAGCTGGTACTGACTCTCCGTCAAGGTAGTGATTCGGCCAGGGGGTTACGGAGCACAGGCCTCCGGAGTGCCGGTCACTGCACGCAGAACTCGTTCCCTTCCGGGTCCGCCATCACGATCCACTCGCCGCCCTGCTCCTTCACCCGCCGCAGGGCGCTCGCCCCGAGCCCCTCCAGCCGGGCGACCTCCTCGTCACGCCGCCCCTCGCCCGGGTGCAGATCGAGGTGCAGCCGGTTCTTGACCGTCTTCGCCTCCGGCACCCGCTGGAACAGCAGCCGACGCCCGAGCCCGGTCCCGCTCTCCTCGTCGAAGGGGTCCTCGGGGTGCCGTACGGCGATCAGGTCCCGGAAGGCGCGGCGGCCGTGGAAGTCGACCGTGGCCTCCTCCGGCAGGGCGCCGAAGCCGAGCAGCTTCCCGATGAGGGCGCTGTTGTCCTCGACCTCGTAGTGCAGGGCGGCGGCCCAGAACTCGGCCTGGGCGTGCGGGTCGTTCGCGTCGATGACGAGTTTGAAGTGCACGGGAGCCGGTGATGCGGGTGTCTGCTTCATGTAACCACTTATACTGGTTGGATGAGTGGACGCGCCCGGGAAACGCCGGATCGCCCGCCCGGCCTGACGCTGGTCTCGGGTGAGGGCAAGCCCTACCGCTTCGACCCCGGCACCCTGTGCCTGGAGCTGACGACGACGGGCGGCCCCGGGGTCTTCGCCCGCTGGGAAGTGCTCCACGAACCGTCCGACCTGATCACCTGGGCCGGGCTGAGCCGGCTGCCGGACGGGCTGGACCTCACCGTCTCCGCCGGGGAACTGGAGCGGGCGCGTACCCTGCGTGACGCCGTGCTCCTCCTCGCGGCCGACCGCGCCCACGGCCGCCCCCTGCTCGCCCCGCACCTGGACGTCGTCAACGCCGCCGCGGCCGCGCCGCCGCTCGTCGCCCGCATCGAGGCCGACGGCACCCGCTCCTGGGCCCCGGGCGCCACCGGCACCCAGCTGCTCGCGACCGTCGCCCGCGACGCCATCGACCTGTTCACCGGGCCCTTCGCCGACCGGATCCGCGAGTGCGGCGCCCACAACTGCCACCTGCTCTTCGTCGACACCTCCCGGCCGGGCCGCCGCCGCTGGTGCGCGATGGAGCACTGCGGGAACCGCGAGAAGGTCCGGGCGCACCGCGCCCGCCACGCCCCTACGAAGCCGTAGTCTCCGCGGCCTCGGCCGCCCGGGTGTCGTAGGCGGTCCTGGCCTGCGCGATCTCCTCCTGGTGCTCCTCCGTCCAGGTCACCAGGGACTGGATCGTCGTGTGCAGCGTCCTGCCCAGCGAGGTCAGTTCGTACTCGACGCGCGGCGGCACCACCGGGTGCACGGTCCGCTTCACCAGGCCGTCCCGCTCCAGCGAGCGCAGGGTCACCGTCAGCATCCGCTGGCTGACCCCGTCGATCTCCCGGCGCAGCTCCGTGAAGCGCAGCCGCCGGTTCTCCAGCAGCGCGATGACCAGCAGCGACCACTTGTCGGCGATCCGGTCGAGGATCTGCCGGACCTGGCAGTCCTCGCGGGTGTCCCACTGGAAGGGGTCCGCGTCCCCGTAGTCCACGGTGCTCGCGCAGTTACTCGGTGACTTCGAAGTGCCTTCTTCCATGTCCGTCGATGCTGCCGCAGGGTGGGGCCTGGTTACAAGAGGGAACCGACCCTCGCTTGCGTAACCGCCCCTCACCGGAGGAGTGTTGACTCATGGGCACCCGTGCCTGGGCGCTACTGCTCGTTCTCTGCGGAACGATCTTCCTCGAAGGCATCGACGTCGCGATGATGGCGGTGGCGATCCCGGCCGTCCGTGCCGATCTCGGGCTGACCACCGGCACCGCGGCCTGGGTGATGAGCGCCTATGTGCTGGGCTACGCGGGTTTCACGCTGCTGGGCGGCCGGGCCGCCGACCTGCTGGGCCGGCGGCGGATGTTCCTGCTCTGGCTGACCGTCTTCCTCGCCTTCTCGGGGCTCGGCGGCTTCGCGACGGGCGGCTGGATGCTGATCGTCGCCCGCTTCGTCACGGGCGTCGCCGCCGCTTTCATGACCCCGGCCGCGCTCTCCCTGATCACCACCTCGTACGAGGAGGGCCCGCAGCGCAACAAGGCCCTGCTGGTCTTTGCCGGGACCGGCGCGGCCGGCTTCTCCCTCGGCCTGGTGATCGGTGGCCTGCTCACCGAGATCGGCTGGCGCTGGGTGTTCTTCGCGCCCGTGCTGATGGCCGCCGCCCTGCTCGTCGCCGCCGTACGCCTGATCCCCCGCGGCGACGCCCCGGCCAGGCGTGAGCGCACCTTCGACCTGCCCGGTGCGATCACCGCCGCCGGCGCCATGCTGCTGGCCGCCTACACCGTCGTCCGTCTGGAGCACGGCCTGCACCAGTGGCCGGTCACCCTGGCCTCGGGTCTCGCGGCCGTGCTGGTGGCCGCCGCCTTCGTCGCGGTCGAACGCCGCTGTCCCGACCCGCTCGTCCGGCTCGGCCTGCTGCGCAAGGGCCCGGTCGTACGCGCCGACCTGGGGGCGCTGCTCTTCCTCGGCGCCTTCTTCGGCTTCCAGTTCGTCGTCACGCTCTACTTGCAGGAACTGCGCGGCTGGTCGTCCTTGCAGACCGCGCTGGCCCTGCTCGTCATGGGCATCGACGCCGTCCTCGCGCCGACGCTCACGCCCAGACTGGTCACCCGCTTCGGCAACGCGCGGGTGATCACCGGCGGTTTCCTCCTGGCCGTGGCCTCCTACGCCCTGATCCTGCCGCTCGGCATGGACTGGTCCTACGCCATGATGCTTCCGACCCTGCTGCTGAGCGGCCTCGCGTTCGCCCTGGCCTACGGGCCGCTGACCATCGCCGCCACGGACGGCGTGGCCGGGTCGGAGCAGGGTCTGGCGGGCGGGCTGCTGACGACGGCCACCCAGTTCGGCTCCGCGATCGGCATCTCGGCGGTGACGGCCGTCTATGGCCTGGCGTCCACCGGGCCCGGCCCCGAGGCAACGCTCTCGGCGTTCCGCGCGGCGCTGACCGTGCCGGTCGCCCTGTCCGTGCTGGGCACGCTGATCTCGTTGGTGAGCGTGCGGGAGGCGCGGCGGGCGGTGCGCAAGGCGTCCCAGGTGAGCAGCGTCAACGCCAGCCACACCAGCGCGAATCCGGCCCAGCGCTCCGGCGGCATCTCCTCGTGGAAGTAGAGGACGCCGAGCAGGAACTGGAAGACCGGCGTCAGGTACTGAAGCAGGCCGATGGTGGACAGGGGCACGCGGATGGCGGCGGCGCCGAAGCAGACCAGGGGGAGCGCGGTGACGACGCCGGCCGAGGCGAGCAGCACCGCGTGTCCCGCGCCCTCGGACGCGAAGGTGGAGCCGCCGCGCGCGGAGAGCCACACCAGGAAGCCGAGCGCGGGCAGGAACTGGATCGCGGTCTCGGCGGCCAGCGACTCGATGCCGCCGAGGCCCACCTTCTTCTTCACCAGCCCGTAGGTGGCGAAGGAGAACGCCAGGCAGAGCGAGATCCACGGCGGCTGCCCGTAGCCGATGGTCAGCACGGCCACCGCGACGCCACCGGTGCCGACCGCCGCCCACTGCACCGGCCGCAGCCGCTCCTTCAGCAGCAGCACGCCCATCGCGATGGTGACCAGCGGGTTGATGAAGTACCCGAGTGAGGCCTCCACGACGTGCCCGGAGTTCACGGACCAGATGTACAGGCCCCAGTTGACGGTGATGACCGCCGCGGCGACCGTGATCAGCGCCAGCTTGCGTGGCTGCCGCAGCAGTTCGCCGGCCCAGGCCCAGCGGCGCAGCACGAGCAGGGCGGCGCCCACGAAGACCAGCGACCACACCATCCGGTGGGCCAGGATCTCCATCGCGCCGGCCGGCTTCAGCAGGGGCCAGAACAGGGGGACCAGCCCCCACATCCCGTAGGCCGCGAAGCCGTTCAGCAGTCCTATGTGCCGCTCACCCCTCGGCTTGCCGCTCACGTGCCCCTCCTTCGCGCCTGGCGTGCGTCCGCGTTCACGACGGTAACGCCGGGCGCCCCCGGCTGTCATGTCCGTATCGGCATACGGTCATGACAGTCCGGGGGTGGCACGGTGCAGCGGGGTCAGCCCTTGAGGGCCGCGGCCACGGCGTCGGCGAGCGGGGTGGTCGGACGGCCGGCCAGGCGGGAGAGGTCACCGGAGGAGACGACCAGTTCGCCCTTCTCGATGGAGGCGTCGACGCCCGCGAGGATCTGCGCGAACGGCTCGGGCAGGCCTGCGCCGGTCAGGATGCCGACGAGCGCTTCGGGGGAGACGGCGTTGTAGGCGATGTCCTTGCCGGTCTGCCGGCTCAGCTCGGCCGCGTACTCGGCGAAGCTCCAGGGGGTGTCGCCGCCCAGCTCGTACGTCTTGTTCTCGTGCCCCTCACCGGTCAGCACGGCGACGGCGGCAGCGGCGTAGTCGGCGCGCGAGGCGGAGGAGACCTTGCCCTCACCGGCGGCGGCGACGACCGCGTTGTGCTCCAGCACGGGGGCGAGGTTCTCGGTGTAGTTCTCGTGGTACCAGCCGTTGCGCAGCAGCGCGTAGGGCACGCCGGAGCCCAGCAGGATCTCCTCGGTGCCGCGGTGGTCGTCGGCCAGCGCGGCGGTCAGGGTGCCGGGGGCGCTGGTGTAGGCGAGCAGGGCGACACCGGCCGCCGCGGCGGCGTCGATGACGACCTTGTGCTGCTGCACGCGGCCCCTGTCGAACTCGTTGCCGGAGATCAGCAGCACCTTGTCGCCGGCGGAGAAGAGGTTGTCGTAGGAGGCGGGGTCGTTGTAGTCGGCGAGGGCGATCTTCACACCGCGGTCCGCGAAGTCGGCGGCCTTCTCCGCGTTGCGCACGACCGCGGTGATCTGCCCGGCGGGGACCTTCTCCAGCAGCTGCTCCACGACGTGGCGGCCGAGGTGTCCGGTGGCTCCGGTGACGACGATGCTCATGGTGAGACTCTCCTTGTGGGGTGCGTTGGCACTAACCCTAGGAGGCGCGCTAACTATTGGAAAGTACCCACTTTGAAGTAAGGTACTGGCATGGCGGTAAGTGATAGTGAAGCCCTGTGCCCGTACCGGCTGGTCCTGGAGCACGTGACCAGTCGCTGGGGCGTGCTCGTCCTGATCGAGCTCCTGGAGCGCCCGTACCGGTTCAGCGAGCTGCGCCGCGCGATCGGCGCCTACGGCGGCCGGGGCGTCAGCGAGAAGATGCTGACCCAGACCCTCCAGACCCTGGAGCGGGACGGACTCGTCCACCGCGACGCCAAGCCCGTCATCCCGCCGCGCGTCGACTACTCCCTCACCGGCCTGGGCCGCGAGGCCGCCGAGCAGGTGCGCGCCCTGTCGCAGTGGACGCGCGACCGCATGGACGACGTGGAGAAGGCGCGGCGGACATACGACGAGACCCGGGCCGCTTCCTAGCGCCCCGGGCCCCGGTGGGTGTCCGGCAGGTCAGCCCACGACCGTCCAGGTGTCGCCGCCCGCCAGCAGCGCGCCCAGGTCGCCCTTGCCGTGCTGCTCGATCGCGGTGTCCAGCTGGTCGGCCATCTGCGTGTCGTAGACGGGCCGCTCGACGGAGCGCAGCACACCGATCGGCGTGTGGTGCAGCGTGTCCGGGTCGGCGAGGCGCGACAGCGCGAACGCCGTGGTCGGGGACGGGGAGTGCGCGTCGTGGACGAGCACCTGGTCCTCGTTGTCCGGCGTCACCGCGACCACCTTCAGATCACCCGTCAGCGGGTCCCGCACGACACCCTTGGCCAGGTCGGCCCCGAACCGGATGGGCTTGCCGTGCTCCAGCCGGATCACGGCGTCCTCGGCCTGCTGCTTGTCCTTGAGGGCGTCGAAGGCGCCGTCGTTGAAGATGTTGCAGTTCTGGTAGATCTCGATCAGCGCCGTGCCCTGGTGGGCGGAGGCCTGGCGCAGCACCTCGGTGAGGTGCTTGCGGTCGGAGTCGACCGTGCGCGCCACGAAGGACGCCTCGGCGCCGATCGCCAGCGACACCGGGTTGAACGGCGCGTCCAGCGAGCCCATCGGCGTCGACTTCGTGATCTTCCCGACCTCGGAGGTCGGCGAGTACTGGCCCTTGGTCAGACCGTAGATCCGGTTGTTGAACAGCAGGATCTTGAGGTTGACGTTGCGGCGCAGCGCGTGGATCAGGTGGTTGCCGCCGATGGACAGCGCGTCGCCGTCACCGGTGACGACCCACACCGACAGATCCCGGCGGGAGCTCGCCAGACCCGTGGCGATGGCGGGGGCGCGGCCGTGGATGGAGTGCATCCCGTAGGTGTTCATGTAGTACGGGAAGCGGGAGGAGCAGCCGATGCCCGAGACGAAGACGATGTTCTCCTTCGCCAGCCCCAGTTCGGGCATGAAGCCCTGCACCGCGGCGAGGATGGCGTAGTCGCCGCAGCCGGGGCACCAGCGCACTTCCTGATCGGACTTGAAGTCCTTCATCGACTGCCTGCCCTCGGCCTTGGGGACGAGGGAGAGCGACTCGACGGTGCCCGTGCCGTGCGTGGACGTCTCAGCCATCGATGGCCTCCTTCAGAGCCGCGGCGAGCTGCTCCGCCTTGAACGGCATGCCGTTGACCTGGGTGTACGAGTGGGCGTCGACCAGGTACTTCGCCCGGATGAGCATGGCGAGCTGCCCGAGGTTCATCTCGGGGATCACCACCTTGTCGTAACGCTCCAGCACGGAGCCCAGATTCCGCGGGAAGGGGTTGAGGTGGCGCAGGTGCGCCTGCGCGACGGACTCCCCGGCCCTGCGCAGCCGCCGCACCGCCGCCGTGATCGGCCCGTACGTCGAGCCCCAGCCCAGGACCAGCGTCTTCGCCGCGTGGGGATCGTCGACCTCGATGTCCGGGACGTCGATGCCGTCGATCTTCGCCTGCCGGGTGCGCACCATGAAGTCGTGGTTGGCCGGGTCGTAGGAGATGTTGCCCGTGCCGTCCTGCTTCTCGATGCCGCCGATGCGGTGCTCCAGACCCGGCGTGCCCGGGATCGCCCAGGGGCGGGCCAGCGTCTGCGGGTCCCGCTTGTACGGCCAGAACACCTCGGAGCCGTCGTCGAGCGTGTGGTTCGGTCCCTGCGCGAACTGCACCCGCAGGTCCGGCAGCTCCTCGATGTCCGGGATCCGCCAGGGCTCGGAACCGTTGGCCAGATAGCCGTCGGACAGCAGGAACACCGGCGTGCGGTACGTCAGCGCGATCCGGGCCGCCTCCAGCGCGGCGTCGAAGCAGTCCGCCGGGGTGCGCGGCGCCACCACCGGGACCGGCGCCTCGCCGTTGCGCCCGTACATCGCCTGGAGCAGGTCGGCCTGCTCGGTCTTGGTCGGCAGACCCGTCGACGGGCCGCCGCGCTGGATGTCCACGACCAGCAGCGGCAGCTCCAGCGAGACCGCCAGGCCGATCGTCTCCGACTTCAGCGCCACACCGGGACCGCTTGTCGTGGTCACGGCCAGCGAACCACCGAAGGCCGCGCCCAGCGCGGCCCCGATGCCTGCGATCTCGTCCTCCGCCTGGAAGGTCCGCACGCCGAAGTTCTTGTGTTTGCTCAGCTCGTGCAGGATGTCCGAGGCCGGAGTGATCGGGTACGACCCCAGGTACAGCGGCAGATCCGCCTGCCGGCTCGCCGCGACCAGCCCGTATGACAGGGCGAGGTTGCCGGAGATGTTGCGGTAGGTCCCCGGCGGGAACGCCGTGGCCGCCGGGGCGACCTCGTAGGAGACGGCGAAGTCCTCCGTCGTCTCGCCGAAGTTCCAGCCGGCCCGGAACGCGGCGATGTTGGCGGCCGCGATGTCGGGCTTCTTCGCGAACTTCGACTTCAGGAACTTCTCCGTGCCCTCGGTGGGCCGGTGGTACATCCAGCTCAGCAGGCCCAGCGCGAACATGTTCTTGCTGCGCTCGGCCTCCTTGCGGCTGAGGTCGAACTCCTTCAGCGCCTCGACCGTGAGCGTCGTCAGGGGTACGGGGTGCAGGTGGTAGCCGTCCAGCGAGCCGTCCTCCAGCGGGGACGTCTCGTAGCCGACCTTCTGCATCGCCCGCTTGGTGAACTCGTCCGTGTTGACGATCACCTCGGCACCGCGCGGCAGGTCGCCGATGTTCGCCTTCAGTGCCGCCGGGTTCATGGCCACCAGCACGTTCGGCGCGTCGCCGGGCGTGAGGATGTCGTGGTCGGCGAAGTGCAACTGGAAGGACGACACACCCGGCAGGGTCCCGGCGGGCGCCCTGATCTCGGCCGGGAAGTTCGGCAGCGTCGACAGGTCGTTGCCGAACGACGCGGTCTCCGAGGTGAAACGGTCACCGGTGAGCTGCATACCGTCACCCGAGTCCCCCGCGAACCTGATGATCACCCGGTCGAGGCGACGGACATCCTTCGCGCCCGCCGCTTTGCGCTGCTCTCCTACGACTGCTCCGTCGGCCTGCTCCGCTGGGCTACTGACCTGGCTGGTCACTGAACTGGACCTCCCTCGAGGACGCTGTCCGGGACAGGCCTTCCCGCAGGCCCTCCCAGGATCAACCCTACGACCGCGGGGGTCGCCTTCTTCGTGTCATTCGCATCTTGGACACGACTTTGGGCTGATCATGCAGCCGGTTATGTCCGGGTCTCCCGCGTCAGCGGGTGAAACGTCATGACTTGAGGTACGTGAGCACGGCCAGCACCCTGCGGTGGTCACCGTCGCTCGGGGACAGCCCCAGCTTCAGGAAGATGTTGCTGACGTGCTTCTCGACCGCCCCGTCGCTGACCACCAGTTGCCGCGCGACCGCCGAGTTCGTCCGCCCCTCGGCCATCAGCCCCAGCACCTCGCGCTCGCGCGGGGTGAGCCCGGCCAGCACGTCCTGCTTGCGGCTGCGGCCCAGCAGCTGCGCGACCACCTCCGGGTCGAGCGCCGTACCGCCCTGAGCCACCCGCACCACCGCGTCCACGAACTCCCGCACCTCGGCCACCCGGTCCTTCAGCAGGTAGCCGACACCCCGGCTGGAGCCCGCGAGCAGCTCCGTGGCGTAGCGCTCCTCCACGTACTGCGACAGCACCAGCACCCCGAGCCCCGGGTGCGCCTTGCGCAACTGCACCGCCGCCCGCACCCCCTCGTCGGTGTGCGTCGGCGGCATCCGCACGTCCGCCACGACCACGTCCGGCAGGTCGCCCTGGGCGTCCAGCTCCGTGATGGTCTTGATCAGCGCCTCGCCGTCACCGACACCGGCGACGACGTCGTGCCCGCGGTCCGTCAGCAGCCGGGTCAGGCCCTCCCTGAGCAGCACTGAATCCTCGGCGATGACCACCCGCACCCTGTCCTCCACGATGTCCGGCCCCCCACAGCCCGATGCCGCCCGTCCGCAGCCCACGACGGCTCCGTGCCCACCCGTGCGACGGGTCCAGCATTTCAGGGTCGGAGGGTGAATGGGGGCGGGAGCGGCTTCTTGTCTGGCCGATCGGGTGGTGAGGGGAAGATGGGGGGCCGGAGGCGACGGCCCCCGGCCCTGTCACGGCTTGCGGGGGCCGGGCCCCCGCGGGCGTCACCGCACGTGCTCCCCCCGCCACGGCAACTCCGCGGTCACCCGGGTCGGCCCGCCCGCCGGCGAGTCCACCACCAGGATCCCGTCCACCGCGTCGAGCCGGTCCGCCAGCCCCGCGAGCCCCGACCCCTCGGAGACGTCCGCCCCGCCCACGCCGTTGTCCACGACCTGGAGCATCAGCCGGCTCTCCGTCCGCCACACCTCGACGCCCGCCCAGGTGGCCCGCGCGTGCTTGCTGACGTTCTGCAACAGCTCCGACACCGTGAAGTACGCGATGCCCTCGATGGCCGGCGCCGGCCGCTCCGCCAGGTCGACCTCGACCCGCACCGGCACCGTGCACCGCGACGCCACCGCCGACAGCGCCGCGTCCAGCCCCCGGTCCGTCAGCACCGCCGGATGGATCCCCCGGGCCAGGTCGCGCAGCTCCTGCAACGCCGTCTTCACCTCGCCGTGCGCCTCGTCCACCATCCGCGCGGCCGCCTGCGGGTCCTCCTGGAGCTTCTCCTTCGCCAGCCCCAGATCCATCGCCAGCGCCACCAGCCGGGCCTGCGCCCCGTCGTGCAGGTCCCGCTCGATGCGCCGCAGGTCGGCCGCGGCCGTGTCGACCACGACCCCCCGGTCCGACTCCAGTTCCACCACCCGCGACGCCAGCCGCGACGGCCCGAGCAGCCCGTGCACCAGCAGCCGGTCCACCATCGTCAGCGCCCGCACGATCCACGGCGAGGCGATCGTGAACAGCAACCCCACCAGCGCGGTCACCGTGATCTCGAAGGGGTTGTCGAGGTAGATCCGGTGCGTCTCGTCGCCGTACAGCTGGATCCCCTCCTGACCCGCGTACACCGGGAACACCCAGAACCACAGCGGGTACGTCAGCAGCGCCCAGCCCAGCACCCACACGTTCACCGCGACGACGAACGAGAAGACCGCCCAGGGCAGGTGCAGCACCGCGTACAGCAGGGCCCGCCACGAGGCACCGCTCTTGAGGACGGCCCCCATCCACGCCATCGCGCCCGGCCCGTTCCTCCGCAGCGGCTCCGGCTCGGCCACCTCCAGGCCCAGCAGCCCCCGCGCCCGCATCCGCTCCAGCGCCCCGAAGCCGCGGCACCCCGCGAGCCCCGCCGCCAGCACCGGAATGCCGAGGAACGTCACCAGCAGCCCCGCCCCCAGCGACACCATCGTGACCGCGTAGGTGAACAGCAGGATGCTGATCGGCAGGCTGAGCAGCACATGGGTGAGCTCCAGCCAGGTGCGCGGCTCGACCGGCGCCCGCAGCGCGGCGGGCAGCCGGTGCCGCCGTTCGGTGCTGCCCGCGAACCCGGGCCCGCTGTCGAGCCCGTACCCCTGTCCGTACTCCGTGGCCATCGGCGCCGTCCTTCTCCTCGTCCCGCGGCTGTGCTCTCGTACCTCCACCCTGCTCCGCCGCAGGTCGGCGGACCATGGAGTCCGTCGGCGTCTCGGGCGGGGGGTTTTCCCTACCCCCGGGCTCCGGACCGGTCCCGCCAGGGCAGTTCCGCCGTGACCGTCGTCGGGCCGCCCGCGGGCGACTCCAGGACGAACAGCCCGTCGACGGCGTCCAGCCGCTCCGCCAGGCCCTTCATCCCCGTACCGCCGTCGAGGCTCGCGCCCCCGCCCCCGTCGTCCCACACCTGGATGAGCAGCCGGGTCTTCGTCCGCCACACGTCCACCGAGGCCGACCTCGCGCCGCTGTGCTTGCTGACGTTCTGCAACAGCTCCGAGACGGTGAAGTAGGCGATGCCCTCGATGGCCGCGGCCGGCCGCTCCGGCAGATCGACCGTCACCTTCACCGGGACCGTGCAGCGCGAGGCGACCGAGGACAGGGCCGCGTCCAGGCCACGGTCGGTCAGGACCGCCGGATGGATGCCGCGCGCCAGATCCCGCAGCTCCTGGAGCGCCAGCTTCACCTCACCGTGCGCCTCCTCGACCATCGCCGCCGCCGCGTCCGGATCCTCCAGCACCTTCTCCTTGGCCAGGCCGAGACCCATGGCCAGATTGACCAGCCGCGCCTGCGCCCCGTCGTGCAGGTCCCGCTCGATGCGCCGCAG